>NZ_JBFULJ010000011.1:0-37374 GCF_056400385.1 Priestia sp. P5_B4 | reverse complement strand
GTATTTTTGGTTTATTCTTAGATCGCTCCTAAAATTTTGGCGACCATCATACCAAAATAAGTACCTAAGAAGGAACCCATTAGAGCCATAATGACTCCTACCGGAATCAGTGCACGGTTATAGGCAGCCGCAAGCATTGGAGCAGACGCCATTCCACCAATATTAGCTAAACTTGCTACTCCGAGCGTAAATAAATCATATTTAAATAGTTTAGCTAGCAACAGCATGATCACTAAGTGCACGAACATAATAAGAAAACCAGATACTAAGTAAATAGGAGCCTGAGCTAAATTTGAAAAATCTGATTGAGAAGCAATTAACGCTACAACGATGTATAACATAACGTTTGATACATCGAGCGTACCTGGAATTTTTGCCGCTGGGGTTACAGCAAGCACTAGACCAACCACAGAAGCAATCATAATCGTCCAGCTCGTTGCATTAATAACCGCTCCCACTTCAGGCAAACGCCCTCCGATAAATGTAGAAAATGCCGAAACGAACAAACCTAGACCAAGTAAATAAAGAAGATGCTGAAACTGCGGGCCTTCTTTTTCGCTTTCAGAAGTTGCCGCGACTTCATCTATACTATTCTCAACAAAGCTGACGTCTGCTTTTGTCCATTTATTAAATTTAGATGCAAATGGTACAAGCCAAAACATAAACATAACCCATACAGCATAGTTAATCGTATCCATCATAAGAGCGTAGCCAAATATATTTTCTGGAACATCCAAAATCCCTTGGAGAGCAACCATGTTAGCTGATCCTCCGGTCCAACTTCCTGATAAAGCACCAAAAGCTTTCCACGTGTCCTCTACATAGAAATTCTTAAAGATGGCATAGACGAGGATAAAACCTACCATTATGCTAAAAACCGCAACGATGAATCCTCCCAGCATTCTTGGACCAAGTTTAATTACACTTCGAACATCACACTTTAACAGCATAAGCATCAGCATGGCCGGAAGCAGTGCATTTTTAACGCCCGTATACATGGCGACATTTGATTCGCTATCCCCAAATACCCCTGCCGTTTGCATAAGAGCAGCTCCTATATAAATAAGTACAATACCCGGAATAAATTTAAAAAATCGATTGGCTTTAAATCTTTTTTCAATCCCTACCATGAGCGCAGCAAAGGCAGTTAACACACTCACATACATAAATCCATCTTGAATCATTTATTCTTCCCCCTTCATCTCCCCGAAAATGTTTTTATACAAAACAAAATCCAGCCCAACGTTTGAAAACGTCAGGCTGGATTTCGTCTAGGTCTATGTAGACAAAGCAGCTGTTATTTGCTGATATTTTTTCTGTGCATCATGAAACGCTACCACCAGCGCTTTTTGGGAAGACCCGAAGTAGCGGCTGTTAATGTCGTCTATAAGGGTGGGATCACTTATGTGGCGTCCAATAAAAATTGATTGAACAAATCGAACGGTTAACTCAATCGTCGCTGAGCATTCCACATCAATAATTTTTCCATTTGTTTTATCAACTACCAATCCTAAAAAATACTGATTGAACTTTTTAGTAATCGGATTGCTTTGAGGAGCTTTGGCATCTCCAATAATATAGATAGTATCTTGATCATACATGATTTTTTATTCCTCCTAAAAGAGATAACAGACGATGCTAGGGACCGGCAAATGAACGTTTGCGGAGCTACGCAACATGTATTCGCTTTCATAAGGAACATTATAATCTATTCTCAATATATCATCTATAGAACAATTTCACAATATAAATTTTATACTATTCAGAATAGAAAAATATTTTTTGTATAAAAAGAGAGTGCGACATAACGAACTTAAAACCTAAAGACGAACAAATGGGATACATGAACTGAACCGCTTGTTACACCGCAGTTGATTTCCATGCAAAGCGAAGACTCCTGCGGGGTCTCACCTGTTCCGCTTTTCCCGCAGRAGTCTTCGCTTTGTCCTTTAATCAACTGCTAGAAAGACCTACACACATGAAACCTACGTTTACCATAACAAAAAAAAACGAATCGCTAATCAAGCACTTTGATCAATGGTTCGTTTTTCATTTTGGTTCAAATATTTTTGTCTCGGCTTCTTTCTATGTCATCCTTTGAACACCTTAGAGGAAAAGCGATTAGGATAATCTGTCATCACGACTTCTACTGAAGCCTGCTGAAGCTTCAAGAAGTCATCCATTTCATTAATCGTATATACCCGCAAGTCTAATCCTTCTTGCTTTGCTTTTTTCCCGTACGAAGAAAGAGCAAAAGGCATGTCACAGTGTAGGTGCGCTCCTATTGATTTTGCTTTTCCAATCGCATCTTCACTCACCCCTTCAAATAAAAAACCTGTTGATATATATGAATGGAGAGATCTCACTTTAGCCAAGCTATCATAGTTAAAAGATGACAAAATAACTTGATCTTCTAAATCAAACTCATCGATTAGACGAAGAACTTTTTCCTCAAGTTTTGGATAGTAAATTTGGTCATTTTTTAATTCAATGTTCACGGTCATTTCTGTCTTTTTGTCCATCATCCACTCAAACACTTCTATTAACGTGGGAATCGATTGTTTAGAAAAACGAGAATCATACCAGCTTCCAGCATCGAATAATCGCAGCTGTTTATACGAAAATTCTTGAACGTATCCCATTCCATTCGTCGTTCTGTCAATTCGTTCATCGTGAATCACTACTATTTCCCCGTCTTTGGTTAGTTGTGCATCCAATTCAATACCTGAAACTCGCATTTTTCTAGCTTCTTCAAATGCAATCATTGTATTTTCAGGATATCGTCCGCTAAAGCCGCGATGCGCATAAAGATCAATTGAATTATTCATTGTCCTCTGTCTCTCCTAACTAGTCATTCACTAAATAAAAAGCTCGTCCTCAAAATAACTTGAAAGACGAGCTTCGTAATCATACGTTATTTTTGATTGGCTACTTCTAATGCTCTATTTGTTTCTTTTGCTGCTTGATCAAGTGCTTGTTTCGGCTTTACTCCCTGGTACAGGCTTTCCATTCCTGTTACTACCTTTTGGCGTGATTCCGGAAATACCGAAATTAAAGCGCCTTGTGTTGCTGGAATTGATTTAGTTTTATGAAGCTGATCAACCGTCACTTTTAGTTGAGGATATTTTCCCCATTCTTTCTTTACAATTTCTTGATCATATGCTTTAGGATTAACCGCAAAATAGCCACTTTCCACGTGCCATTTTGCCTGAACTTCTGGTGTTGCTAAATATTTCATGAAGTCCCACGCCGCTTTAGATGTTTCATCACTAATTCCTTTAGACATCCATAAAGATGCTCCCCCGATAGCTACTCCTTGGCGATCCTCTTCCTTTGGCACAGGAAGATCTGATACGCCTACTTCAAATGGAGCATTATCTACTAATGTTTTAATACCTGCTGATGAATCTAAAAACATTGCAATTTTTTTAGATTGAAATGCTGCGCGCATATCGTCCCAGTTTTGCCCTACATTGTAGAAGGTACCTTCTTTGTACATGTCATTGATTAAATTAAATGCGTTTTGTCCTTCTTTTCCATTAAATACTGCCTTCTCAGCATCCCCTTTACGACCGTTTTCGTGATCTACATACAAACCGCCTTGAGAAGCAACTAGCTCTTCAAAGAACCATCCGTAATTTAGAATTGAAAAACCGTATTGTGATGTTTTATTTCCTTGTTTCTCTGTTAATTTCTTTGCAGCTGCCTTTAATTCATCATACGTTTTTGGTGGGTTTTCAGGATCTAACCCTGCTTTTTTAAAGGCATCTTTGTTGTAAACAAGAACCGGTGTTGAAGAGTTGAACGGCATTGAATATTGCTTTCCATCTACTTGGTAATAGCTTGAAATGTTTTTCTCCCACTGTGAAGTATCGTAGTGGTCTTCATCAATAAATTTTTGAACAGGCTGAACCTTCCCACTGTCTATCATGAATTTCGTTCCTACTTCGAACGTTTGCATGATAGCAGGTGCATCTTTAGTTCCTGCTACCGTATTAAATTTTGTTTGTGCTTCCTCATACGTTCCTTGGAAAACGGGCTTTACTTCAACTTTATCCTGAGATTTATTGTACTCATCGACTATTTTATTGAGTGATTTTTCAAGGTCACCGCTCATGGCGTGCCAAAAAACGACTTCTGTTTTACCTGATGCTGTTTTTTTTGTTTCTTGCGCTTCCGAAGAACCAGTTGAGTTTGAGCAAGCGCCTAGAATAACTAGGAAGCATGCCGTTACGATAGCCAATATCTTTTTCATCACATTCACTCTCCTATTTAATTGCACCTTGGGTTAATCCTTTTTGAAGACGTTTTTGACCTAGGAATAATAGTAATAATGTCGGTATAATAACAACCACGACAGCGGCCATAACCACTCCCCAATCAGTTGAAATCTCCTGTGTTTGCATTTGTTTTAAACCAATCTGAACGGTACGAACATCCTCTGTATTTGTCACTAATAGTGGCCATAAATACATATTCCATGTTGTTAAAAAGCTATATACACCAAGCGTAACTAGACTTGTTTTAGACACAGGGAGCACGACGTTCCAAAAGAAACGAAAGCGGCTGATCCCTGCAACTTGAGAAGCTTCATATAACTCATTCGGAATGGTTTTAAACTGCTGACGCAACAAAAATGTCCCAAACGCTAAAGCAAAAAAAGGAATTGTTAATCCTAAATAATTATTAATCCACCCTAGCTTTTGCGCTGTTAAAAAGTTAGGAACCATCGTTGCTTCCCATGGAATCATCATCGTAGAAATAAAGAGAAAGAAGATAGTATCTCTTCCTTTAAATTTAATAAATACAAATGCAAAAGCTGCCAAACTTGAAACTAACAGCTGCCCGGCCATAACAAAAATAGATACAGCAAAACTGTTAATTAAATAATGAAGCAGCGGAACTTTTTCAAAAGCATCCCGATAGTTTTCAAATGAAAAAGATGACGGCCAAATCTTCCCTTCTAACACTTCCGCTCCACTCATAAAACTAATGGAAAAAGCGTATAGGATAGGAAACATCAATACTAAAGTAGCTGCAATGAGTAGCAAGTAAGTTGTCCATTTTCTCGTGATGCTCATTGATAATGTACCTTCCTTTCTCCAAGCTTAAATTGAAGAGCCGTAACCAGTAGAATACAGAAAAACAAAATTGTAGCTTGAGCACTTGCAGAGCCAACATTATAGTTTACAAATGCATCTTTGTAGATTGAATAAACAATGACATTTGTCGAATCTGTAGGTCCGCCTTTTGTTAAAATGTCAATTTGTCCAAACGTTTGAAACGCGTTAATAAACGAAACGGTAATGATAAAAAACAGCGTTGGCGAAAGCATCGGAAGCGTAATTTTACGTAGCTGATACCAATAGCTAACTCCAGCAATACGCGCATTTTCATACAGCTTTTCATCAATATTTTGTAACCCGCCAAGTAAGATTAAAAAGGTAAAACCAATGTTCATCCAAATCGTAGAGATAGACACAGCAATCAGCGCATACTTAGGGTCTAATAACCACTGCACATCATGAATTCCTACAAGATTTAATACTTTATTGATAACACCGATTGTCGGGTTATACATAAACATCCAAATTACAGAAGAAGCCGCTACGCTCATTCCCATCGTAGATGAAAACATCGTTCTGAAAAAACCAATTCCTTTGAGCTTTTCATTTGCGATTAGCGCTAGGAATAAGGCAATAATTAAACCTATAGGCACCGTGTAGAGTACAAATAAAAAAGTGGCTTTCATACTTTGTAAAAAGTTTGGATCTGTAAATAGATAAAAGAAATTTTGTAGCCCTACAAATTTCAAGGGATTTCCCTGTGTATCTGTAATAAAAAGACTTAAATATAACGTCTTAATCATTGGGTAGAAAAGAAATACACCAAATAACAATAATGATGGCAGCAAGTAAGATAATCCTACCAATAGGTTAGGCATTGACTTCTTTTCTTGTGGATTGGATGAAACAGAAACAGGCGAGTTTGCTGTTTTGGTAACAGCACTCATACAAATGCCCCCTTTACAGTTAAATCTTCCGTTGATGGTTCATAGTGCAAGCATGAACCTGTATCGTTATCAAATAAAAACAGATGTTTTGGATCGATAAAAATAGGGACGCGCTCTCCCACTTTTATATTCCATTGACCGTTCCACTTAGCCATCCACTGCTTGTCACCCATACGAAATGTAAGCAGTGTTTCTGTTCCTAGAATTTCGACATTATCTATCTCTACAATAAAGCTGGTGTTATCGTTTGTCGCAAGCTGAACATGCTCAGGTCTTACTCCAACCACAACTTCCTTTTTACCGCTAAAGTTACTGTGTGGTGTACTCATAGAAATAGCTCTTCTATCTTCAAAAACGAGTAAGTTATTTTCTATAGAAACGTTTGATAAGTTCATAGGAGGAGAACCTATAAACGACGCTACGAACGTGTTTGCCGGTGCATTGTAAATATCAAGGGGACGCCCAACCTGCTGAATATTACCTCCATTTAAAATCATCATTCGATCCGCCATCGTCATCGCTTCCGTTTGATCGTGCGTGACATAAATCATCGTAATACCTAACTTACGCTGAATCTGGCGAATTTCTGATCTCATCTTTGCTCGCAGCTTTGCATCCAAGTTGGATAACGGCTCATCCATCAGGCAAATAGGCGAATGAGTAACAATAGCACGTGCGAGTGCTACACGCTGGCGCTGTCCTCCCGAAAGCTGTCTAGGCTTTCGCTTTAAATATTCACTTAAACCAAGCATTTCTGCTGCTTCCCTGCAGCGCTTTTGCTGTTCTTGCTTTGAAATCTTCTTTGTATGCAGACCAAAAAGAATATTTTGTTCTACTGTCAAATGCGGATATAAAGCATAGTTTTGAAACACCATGGACAAATCGCGCTGACTTGGAAGCAGTTTATTTGCTTTTACATCTCCAATTAGCAACTCTCCCTGCGTGACTTCTTCTAATCCGGCAATCATTCGCAGCATTGTACTTTTCCCGCATCCTGAAGGACCTACTAATACGAAGAATTCTCCAGGTTCAATTGTGACGTTAATATCTTGAATGACATTTGTTTTTTGATCGTATGACTTTCCAACGTTAACTAACTCTACTTTTTTCATTAAAAACACTCCTTTCTCGCTCATTCATATTTTTTCCACAGCCATGATTTCCCTGTAGAAACTGCCGTAGCCCCTGCTTTTAAAGCAGCTTGGATATGGCTTTCATTTTGAATGAGTCCACCTGTAATAATAGGGATACTTGTTTTTTTAACGATTTTCTCTATCATCTCCGGAATCAATCCTGGCATTAGTTCTAATGCATCCGGTTTAATATTTTGAACGGTTTTTAACCCTTGTGCTACTGCGTCTGTATCCACTAAAAATAGCCGCTGAATAGCAACCAGCCCTTCCTGTTTTGCGTAATTAATGAGTGAACTTTTAGTGGTTACGATGCCTGTGGGCTTTACAAACTTAGCGAGAAATTCAAGCCCTTCCCGGTCATAGCTAATTCCCGGAATTTTTTCAATGTGTAAGAAAACCATTCGATTATGCTGTTTGAGTAAATCTACATAGCGTTTAATCACACTAATATTGCCCGTTAATAAAAAGGCGGCCTGGATCTCTGTTTCTAAAAATCGCTCTAAATTTTTCGGACTTTTAATGGATGCAATTAAACGATCTTGTCCAAGCTGTTGTAAGAAATCTGTTTCCTTATTCAAAACGATTCCTTCCTTTCATTTATAAAAAAACCACAAAAAACGCATAGGATGTTTATATAGACCTATTGTTTTTTGTGGTTTCTCAATTTCATAACCTTAGTAACTATTCACTTATCGTTCACATGTTTTATAATAATGGTTATTTGTGAAGGCAATATAAAGAAGCTGTTGAGTTTTGTAAAGTAAACGTATAGTTCCTGTAAATCTGCTGAAGATAAAAAAAGCCGTTGATTTCTCAACGGCTTCACAGTGCACATTCTTCGATTTCAAATCCTAAATCTTCAATTAATCCCCAGTCAGCTGTAGGTTCTTGACCTTGAGTCGTTAAATAATCGCCTACAAAAATTGAATTTGCAGCAAACAAACCAAGCGGCTGAAGCGATCTGAGATTGACTTCTCTGCCTCCTGAAATTCGAATTTCTTTCGTTGGATTTACAAAACGCATCATCGCTAACAGCTTTAAGCATTGCATTGGCTTTAACGCCTTTTTGTCTTCTAGAGGCGTTCCTGGAACGGCAACAAGAAAGTTGCATGGAATAGAATCTGCATCTAACTTTTTAATTTGAAAAGCTAATTCAACGGCTTGTTCATGTGTCTCGCCCATTCCAAAAATCGCACCGGAACAAGGTGACAAACCTGCTTTTTTAGATGTAGTAACCGTATCGACTCGATCTTCATAGCCATGCGTAGAACAAATACTGTCGTAGTTATCAGCGTGAGTATTTAAATTATGATTATAGCGATGAACACCCGCCTCGACTAGTTCGTGTGCTTGATCATCTGTTAAAAAGCCTAGACAGGCACAGATTTTCAAGTCTGTCTTTTGACGAATTTCTTTTACCGCTCCCACTACGTGCGCTACTTCTTTATCAGTAGGACGGCGGCCTGACGCCACGATACAATATGTACCTGCTTTTCTTTTTTGAGCTTCAAAAGCACCTTCTACAATTTTCTCTTTTGTTAACCACGCATACTTATCAATCGGTGCTTCTGATACAATCGACTGCGAACAATATCCACAGTCTTCTGGGCATAAACCCGATTTAGTATTAATAATCATATTGAGCTTTACTTTTTTTCCATAATGATGATGACGAATTAAGTACGCGGCATTCATGACCTCTAACACTTCTTCATCCGGTACATAAAGAAGTTGAAGCGCTTCGTTATATGTAATTTCTTTCCCTTTAATAATAGACTGAGCAAGTGCTTTCCAATCTCTTAAACCTGTGGTTTCCATCGATTCCCCTCCACTTTAGTAAACTAAAAAAATATAAAGTTAACAATTATAACTAAAAGTTACCATTACTTCTCCTTTTATGTCAACACTATACGATTAATAGTTAACTCAAAAAGCCACTTCTATGATATAGAAGTGGCTTTTTGCTTATTGCGCTTGCAGTGTGTAAATGACCGATACAAAGTCTCCAGATTTTTCATCGTATGCTTCAACACCCGGATACTCATGAGTTAGAGCAATTCCTGCGTACATGAGCTCATCTCCATAAGCTGTTTGATCTGTTTCCATCACTGTATATTCATAATCAGGATGAAGCCCTTTTAGCTCAATGCGTTCATAAGAAGGATTTGATCTAGCTAATACTTGATAATAACCGATGATTGCCTGTTTTTGATCGGATGAAACAACCATCCAGCTCGTCACATTTCCATCTTGTTCAAACGGACTTTTTAATCGATAGAATGTGCCATTTTGAATAAGGGATCGGTGTTTTTTATAATACTGAATTTGGTTTTTTACCGTTTCTTTTTCGTCTTCTGTCATCAGCGTAACATCTAACTCATAACCAAATGCGCCAAAATACGCAACGTCTCCTCTTGTTTCTAGACTTGTTACTCTGCGTACTTGATGATTTGGTACGGCTGATACGTGTGCTCCCATTGAACTGATTGGATAGGCAAAAGACGTGCCGTACTGAATCTTTAGACGTTCAATCGCGTCCGTGTTATCGCTCGTCCAAGCTTGAGGAGCATAATAAAGCATTCCCGGATCAAATCTAGCTCCCCCGCTTGCACATGATTCAAATAAAATATCCGGGAACTTCTTTGTTAGTCGCTCATACAAATCATACACACCTAAAATATAGCGGTGTACTACTTCAAACTGACGGTTCGCGGGCAGCCCAACAGATCCAATCTCTGTTATATTTCGATTCATATCCCATTTTATATAAGAGATAGGTGCTTCACTTAAAATAGCTTCCATTCGTTCATAGATATAATTCACTACTTCTTCTCTTGAAAAATCAAGCACATATTGATTTCGTCCATGAGATTGATGACGATTTGGCACATGAATCAACCAATCTGGATGCTTTTCATACAAGTCGCTTTGCTTTGAAATCATTTCGGGTTCAAACCATAACCCAAAGTCCATACCTAAATCCGTTACTTTTTGAGCCAATGACTTCATACCGCCCGGAAGCTTATTTTTATCTACAAACCAGTCTCCAAGAGAAGTTGTATCATCATTACGCTTGCCAAACCAGCCGTCATCTAATACGAAAAGTTCAATGCCCAGCTTTTGTGCTTCTTTGGCAATATGTACAATTTTCTCTTCGTTAAAATCAAAGTACGTCGCTTCCCAGTTATTAATTAAAACTGGCCGCTCCAAATCCCGCCATTTCCCTCTAGCTAGACGCTTGCGATAAAGCTCATGATACTCTTGGCTAAGTCCGTTTAGACCGCTATTTGAATAAGCCAGTACTAGTTCTGGTGATTGAAAAGTTTGTCCACTCTCTAGTCGCCACTGAAAATCAAAAGGATGAATGCCCATCGTTATTCTTGATACATTATAATGATCTACTTCCACTTGTCCAAGAAAGTTTCCGCTGTACACAAGACTAAAACCATACGCTTCTCCACTGTGTTCAGTTGCAGCTGGATTTTTTAAAATTAAAAATGGGTTTTGCTGACTGCTGCTTGTACCTCTCGCACTAGAAATACTTTGAATACCAGGCTGAAGCATTCGTGTTTTCACGTGTCTTTCTCGAATCCACGCACCGGAAAGCTGAACCATCTCATAATTTGATGTAGGCAAATCAATGCTGCCGCTCATGATACGCAAAATATCGACTGGTTCTTCTCCTCTATGCTCAAATCGTGCGTTACGCGTAATAATATTTCGGTCTTCGTAAACGGTATACGTTAAAATAATTGATGCATTGAGCAATTTATCAATCAGTTCAACTTCTACACTTGTGGCTTCACTCTCTTCTTCTACATATGTAGCAGGTAAGCCTTTTAATGGCTTCTTGCCTTTGTAAATTTTATGGTTATCGTATTCAAAATTTGTGATTCGGCTTCCGTTTTGCTGAAGAAGTTGATAGGCTGGCTCTCTGAAGTCTGTTGTTCCATAAGAAGGATACTCTTGTTTGATTGTTTCAAGAGAAAATGCTAGTTCTCCTTCATATACCGAAGCGCTAGCTCCTCTTGTTTCTACACTTAAAAAATGCTGAAAAGATGAACGGTGCTTAAGCTTTTTTCCATAGTACAAGTGACCGAGCTGCCCGTTTCTCAACACTGAAAAGATATAACTTACATCGCGTCCCTGCAGGTGAAATTCCTTTGTACCTTCATTAAATAAGATCCCCATTTTATTCCTCTCCTTACCATCAAATATCTAACGAGACATTTCCTTTTTCATCTATTGCCGTTGCATGCTCAAAAGCAGATGCTAGATTAATCTCTTTTCTCTCATACCATTTCGCTAAACCTTTGAATAACTCTTCTGTTTCAACTATTCTTGTGTCTACTCGCAGTTCAGTTTCATAGCTATGAAGAGACCAAGTGCTTTCACTAAATAAGGTCATTTCTACATCTAAACACATGTCTTTCCAATTAGGAGCACACAGAATAGGATGACTTATGTCTGAACATGCAATGGTGTAGCGGTTAGAACCATTCTTATTCATAAAACAATGAACAAAAGAGGCATTCACATCGCCCTTACTAGTTTGTAAAGATTTATACAGTTGGATATCTAACAATGGAACGCTCCATTTTAATTTCATTTTTGGAAGAATTCTTTTTTTAACCGACTTGACCGTTAATTTAATAAAGTAAACACCATCTTTTTTTGTTTCATCCAATACGACATGCACACCTGGTTCCTTGTTTATCTCCAAGTTTATATAGGGTGTAGCAATCACTTCCTTCATCTCCTTCACCATCATTCTTAATTTTGTACACCAACAAAAATGTAACCGCATTCAAAAATTTGTTTTCGTATTTATTACAAGTAGATCACCTAAACGAAGCTTTTTTACTTTCTTTCATTTTATGTAAAATACTTTCTAGACTCAATGGTAAAAATCAAAGTGAAAAAAAGCATTTTTTTGCTTTATCTAGTAATCAATTAAATGCTCTTTATCTCTTAGCCCGCAATTTTCTCTTCTTTTTCAAAAAAAGATGACAAATTTAATAATATAGTATAATAATAAATAATGCAGAATGATTATACACAGAAAGGATGACAAATATGAATCATGAACCTTCTCTTCTTAAACAACTAAAATTATGGCATATCGTTGTGATAGGGTTAGGCTACATGGCACCTATGGCCGTTTTTGATACATTTGGCATTGTAACTGAATCAACAGATGGACATGTTTCAGGCGCTTATGCATTCACGTTGATCGCTATTTTATTTACAGCCATTAGTTACGGAAGGATGGTAAAAGCTTTTCCCGGAGCTGGTTCCTCTTATACATACGCACAGCAAGTAATGAATCCAAGCATTGGTTTTTTGGTAGGATGGACGGCTCTTCTTGATTATCTATTTCTGCCAATGATTAATGCGCTTTTGACAAATATTTACCTAAGCTCTCTGTTTCCAGGTGTTCCAAAGGCCGTATGGATTATCAGCTTTGTTGTCATCATGACCATAATGAATATTTTCAGCGTTCATTTAACCGTTTCTTTTGGTACGCTATTAGTTGCTTTTCAAATTTTAGTCGCTATTATCTTTATTATTTTAAGTGCTACAACTCAAGGCCAAGAGCTATCATTTAAACCGTTTATAAGTGAATCGGCCTCTATATCTCTGTTATTAAACGGAGCAGCTATTTTATGCTTTTCTTTTTTAGGATTTGATGCTGTAACCACTATGGCCGAAGAAACACTTAAGCCTGAGAAAACCATTCCTAAAGGGATTCTTATTATTGCGTGTACGGGAGGCGCCTTATTTATCACGGTTTCTTACTTTGCGCAGCTTCTTTTCCCTTCAGCCTCTTTGTTTCATGATTTAGAAGGTGCATCAGCGGAGATCGCTTATAAAATTGGCGGCCAGCTTTTTCAATCTATTTTTGTAGCAGCGGCCTTGACTTCAACTATTGCTTCTGGACTTGTCTCACATATGAGTGCATCAAGACTTCTCTATGCAATTGGGAAAGATGGTTATCTGCCTCGGGGAATTTTTGGCTATATTCACCCTAAAACAAAGACGCCTGTTTGGAATGTAGTGATTATTGGTGGCCTCTCTTTAATTTCACTAGGTCTGTCTCTTGAAAAAGCTACCTCTTTAATTAATTTTGGTGCTTTAATTGCGTTCAGTTCAGTGAACATAGCGGTTTTTATCCATTATTTTATTCAACAAAACAAACGATCTCTCAGTGGATATATTTCATATGTACTTATGCCTTTACTCGGCAGCTTATTTTTATTTTTCATGTGGCTTAACTTAGAAAAAACATCCTTATTTATCGGTATTGTATGGAGTATAATCGGAATTATTTATTTACTGATTGCCAGACGAAAAAATACTATTACCATTCCTACTTTTCATTTTGATTAAGGAAATAGGCTTAACACATGAAAGCTACATTTACTATACCAATGAAAAAATCCGAACGTATTTGATTCTCAACCAAGAATCAAATACGTTCGGATTTTTCTTCAACTAAAATACTTTCGTACCAGTCTCTTTTTATTTTTGCGATTGTGAGACTTTTTCCAAAATACGTCTTTTACGATAAAGCATCATTCCAACTTCCCCTATATCGCTAATTGCTTGTTTGTTAATATACGCTCCAAATACCATTCCTGCTATAGGAATCATTTGGAACAGCTTTTTCCAGCCCAAGTTGTCCCTGTAGGTTAGAAACACTTCTCTCCACCCTTGCAGCTGCTGCAAGCTCTGCGTTCGATTTCCGCTTGCTAATTCTTCTAAAATCGCACGTTTCCCTACAATGTCAGAAGACGAAAACTGCATGCATTTGACCATGAAAATTCGTTCCTCTTGCTCAGTGGGGTCGTAACCATAAGAAACAGCCACTTCTTGCAGTGTCTTAAGTGTAAGCCCTAATACAAAAGGAACATCAATAGCTAGTGTAAAAATCCCGCCTATACCGGTTGTAGCTCCTTGAAGCTGTGCATTCTTTTTTCGGACTTCAATAAAATGCTCTGCCAATTCATCCATTTCTTGCAGAGATAAATGCTGAATATCCTCTATCGAAAGCTGTTTCTTTTCTTGTAATTGTGCTGATGCTTTTTCTAGCGTGGCAGACGTATTAGCTAAATACTGGCCTCCATTATCAACATACTTAGCAATTTCATCTAATAATTTTTCTATTTTTTGATGAATGAACTTTGGCGTTACTTTATCTAAAGCTGAAAAAGGCAAACGAGCCAGCCGCTCCCAGAAAAAAAGTCCTTTTTGGTCTTTCTCCCACTTTTCAATTTTTCGTAACTCTACTCTTAACTGCTCATACTCTGACATATCCTCACTCTTTTCCTCGATTTATCAGCTCTGCCCTACTTGTTTATTCCGCACATATTTAATGATAAAAAACAGTGCAATTAAAACAACAATTCCGATTCCAATAGGCTGCATATATTGAGACACAATCGGCCCCACCTCTTTCCACTTAGGTCCTAACTTATATCCTAAATATACGTAAATAGCCGTTACTGGAAGCATCGCCACAAATGTATAAATAGAAAACAGCCATACATTCATTTTTGCCATCCCGCACGGAAAAGAGATAGCCGTGCGCACTCCTGGAATAAAGCGTCCAAAAAAAGCAACCCCGCTGCCGTACTTATTAAAAAAGCGATCGGCGGCGTCAATTTCTTTTTCTTTCACCAAAAAGTATTTTCCATATTTTAAAACCAGCGGTCGTCCACCGTAACGTCCCAGTGCATAAAGAGTCAACGGTCCACAAACACCGCCTACTGTACCTGCAAGGATAGCCAGATACAAGTTCATATCACCTTGGTACACCCAATACCCTACTAAAGGTAAAACAAGCTCTGCCGGGACAAACTCAAACGTTAATGCTAGAATTACGCCAAAATAAGAGAGCTGTTTTAGCGCTTCAATTAAAGAAAGTAAAACCGACTCTAACAAAAATTCTCCTCCTCATGTCATTAAATCTAAGACTGCAAAACTATAATTTAGCCGATTGATAGATAAAAACCAACGCGGCATAGTTTTTTCCTTTCCCTCTTTACGTATTACGTACTACAAAAGTTTCAATAAAAAAAAGCGCTAGTTTTATCCAGCGCTTTTATAGTTTAAAGTTAATTTGAATAATACCTACTTTACGAAGAGCATCGTATAAAATAACTAAAGCCGGTCCTAAAAATAATCCGACAAAGCCTAAAAGTTTAAATCCAATGTACAAACTAACTAATGCAGCCAAAGGTGAAATACCCATATTTGTAGAAAATACTTTTGGTTCTACTACACGTCTTACTACCGTAATGACTCCAAATAGAATAAATAAGCCGATTGCTAATGAGTCATGCTCTTGCGTAAGAGCAAAAATCCCCCATGGAACGAGCACCGAGCCCGTCCCAAGGATTGGTAAGATATCGACAATTACAATTAATAAGCTAAGCAGCGCGGTATACGGAACATCTAATAGCCAAAGCCCTACATAAGCCATTACAAACGTCATGACACTTAAGATAATTTGTGCCTTAATAAAACCAACCCCCGCTTGGATAAGCTGAGTGATGACAACTTGTAGCTTATATTTCGTTTCTTCTGTTAAAAATGACTTAATTTTATTTTTAATAGCAGGCAGCTCAAGGCTGATAAATACAAGCGCTACTAAATAAATAAGAAACTCTAGTAGAAACCCAGGAACAGTAGCAGCAAAGCTAATGATGATTTCCACGGTACTTTTTAATAGAGAATCTAATGAATTTACGGTTTTTTCAAGCGTGCGCTCGATAGAAGAAATCACTTCTGTAGGAAGAGCGTTTGAATAGTATTTCCACTTAATAATAGTTGGATAAATCGCGGTTTCATAGATTTCTTTTACAAAGGAAGGCGCTATCTTTGAAAGAGCAACCACTTGCGTAACGATTGTCCGAACAATAAAAAATCCAATAAGTATGAGCGAAACAACATATAAAATGAAGGTCATAAGCACTGCGTAGACTCTCTTCATTTTAAAAGATTGATGCAATTTTTGAACAATACCCTCAAGCGCTAATGCTGTTAATAAAGCAAACACAATCGGTAAACTGTAAGGGATTAACAAACATACGATTACTATCGAGGCGATGACCCATATTCGCTTTTTCCACATACTCTACTATCCCCCAACTAGCTAAGCTATCTCTATATTTATTGATAAAGAAAGGAACCAGTGACTGCTTTTATGTAAGAATAAAATTTGGATATATTTATACCTGATGTTACATATTATAGGGTCAATTTCCATAATAATAAAGGAATTATTATGAAAAAAGCTACTTATTCTAATTTTTTGAATAGAATAAGTAGCTTTTTAATTTATAAATTAGCCGGCTCTCATGACCTCTGTACCTTTTTTAGGGTCAAATTTGCCTTCAGATTTAGACATCACAATTGCTGCTAGTGTGTTTCCTACTAAGTTAACAACCGTACGTGCCATATCCATGATTCTGTCTACTCCAGCAATGAAGGCTAATCCTTCTGCCGGAACGCCGATTGTTCCAAGAGTAGCCAGTAATACAACAAATGATGTTCCTGGCACCGCAGCCATTCCTTTAGATGTAACCATCAATACCAGAATGAGCGTCAGCTGTTGAACGATCGTTAAATCAATACCATACACCTGCGCTAAGAATAACGCTGCAATCGCTTGATAAAGAACGGAACCATCTAGGTTAAATGTATAACCAATTGGTACAACGAACGATACGATAGCTTTTGGACAGCCCATCTTTTCAAGTTTTTCCATAATTCGCGGAAGAACTGTCTCAGAGCTAGATGTACTGTATGCTAACAACAGTTCATCTTTCATATAGCGGAATAAGTGGAAAATGTTAATTCCTGCCCATTTCGCAATTCCTCCTAATACAACAAGTAGGAAGAAAATTAACGCTAAGTAAACTAAGATAACAAGCTTTCCTAATGAAAGGAGTGAATCTAAGCCGAATTTTGAAACTGTTACACCAATTAAAGCAAATACACCAATTGGCGCCACTTTCATTACAAGGTTTACCACGTGAAACATTGCGTGAGAAACGCCGTCGAAGAATTGTACAACTGGCTTTCCTCTTTCCCCAATTGCCGCTACTCCTAGTGCAAATAACACTGTAAAGAAGATAATTGCTAGCATGTCTCCTTCAACAATTGACTGGAAAAAGTTTGTCGGAACAATGTGTAAGAAAGTTTCAGCCACTGACTTTCCTTCTTGCTGTTCGGATGTTTCAACGTATTGTGAAATATCACTCTTCTGTGCTGAATGAATGTCTACACCTTGCCCAGGATGAAAAATATTAGCAACCAATACACCGATTACAATTGCAAAAGTCGTAATAATTTCAAAATAGAGAATGGTTTTAACGCCGAGCTTTCCGACCTGTTTGCCGCTCCCTGCTCCTGCAACTCCAACGACTAAGCTTGAGATAACAATTGGAATAACAATCATCTTAATTAATCTTAAAAATAGGTCTCCTAGCGGCTGTAGGTATGTTACTACACGCGGATCGTTAAACCAAATTACCCCTACAAGAACACCGAGGATTAATCCGGTAAAAATCTGCGTAGCCAAACCAAAACGAATTTTTTTCATAGATGTACCTCCCCAAAGATGTATGACATTTGTATATACTTTTCTGAAAAAACAAAAAAAGACTATTCTTAAGAAAGAACAGCCTTTTACTTACGCTATTTTGGGCTCTTTCTCTCAATAAAGCAAACGGGGTTAACTGTCGGATTCGGAATTGAGAGTTTCCTACCTTTTGTAAGGATTCACCCCTAGGCAGCTTTACTGCCGATAATGATTCCCCCGCTCTATACGATTAAGCTTATTATTCAGTTTTTATAAAATTAAAACGATCTATACGTTGTCATACGTTTTTTACAGTCAATAAAACTAAACAGAAGTCTTACTTTTACTTAACTTTATACTGCACAAATATTAATTTACTATTTTTCGACACGTTTTGTCAATACCCATGTTTATAAAACGCTTTCAAAAGGCGATAATATATATTTATACAAAAAAGCTATTGCAATGTTGCAATAGCTTTTTCTTGCTCTTTGAGTCTCTATTAGAAGTTTAAGGGACTAAAGAACACGCATGTTTATTTTATAAAAATACAAAATATAGAATAGCTGCTAACACAATTCGATATAGTGCAAACGGTACTAATTTGATACGATTAATTAATTTCAGGAAAAAGCGAATAGACACCAGCGCAAAAATAAAGGCGCTGATAAAACCAGCAATAAAAAACGGTAGTGCATCTGATGTGAAATACTGCCAGTTTTTAACCAATGAAAGTCCACTTGCTCCTGCCATGATTGGCACTGCCATAATAAATGTAAAATCTGCCGCTGCCTTATGGCTCATTCCAAGAAGAACCCCTCCTGAAATCGTTGAGCCTGAACGAGAAAAACCTGGCCAAAGAGCAATACATTGAAACAGTCCTATACCCAGTGCTTGTCCATAAGACATTTGGTCCACCGTCTCTACACGCGGACGTTTAGGTCCAAACAAATCTGCTAGAATCATTAATACAGCTCCGACTACTAAGCCAATTAGCACCGTATTTAAAGAAAACAAATGTTCATCAATGTAATCATCAAACAAAAGACCTAACACTCCTGCGGGTAACAGACCAACAATTACTTGCATTAAATTCAAGCGATTTGTCGGTCCAATTGGAGCGGCTGGCTTTTTTCCCAATCCTAATAAATTAATGAAACGATCTTTAAAAATAACTACTACTGCTAAGATCGACCCTAGCTGAATAACAATTTTAAATGTATTAGCTACGGGAGATGAAAATAATTCTTTTGAATTTAACCACAGGTCATCCACAATAATCATATGCCCAGTTGACGAAACAGGAGCAAACTCTGTTAAACCTTCTACAATCCCTAAAATGATTGCTACAATAATTTCCCACATAAAGCTATATACCTTGCCTTTCTTTCAAATTAATAAGCTTATCGCTTCGTTTTCCATGCTCAACTATTTTCCTATTTTGACACTTGCTTTTTTATCATAATTGTTAAAACTATGAAATACAATGTGTATTTGCAAAAAGATAAGAATCTTTAATAATTTGTAATAAAAACCTTACATGCTATAACCAAAAAACAAGATATCAGCTTTTATTTGTTTTAAAAAGCAGTCGCTATGTTCGGTATAAAATCCAGGCCCTTAGCTAAAAATGAATCATCTAGACTATTTTTCTTTAGTGTGAAAAAATGACTAAATGATTATGTTTTTTCCATCCCCTTTACTGTCATCTATCATTTTAATCAACTAGTGCTTGCTTATACGACATATCCCCTAAGTAATTTGAAACTTTTTTCTCTCTTTTCTCGTATATAGTAGTATCTTTTTTAGGAGGCTTTTTACTATGAATGGAAATGTACGTACAATGAAATGGGTCACTGCTGGGTATGAAGCCTTGCTGGGAATTCCTTTAATTGGCGCGGGGATTGTTATGGGCTTTAGTTATACTCCTCTTTTTATTGGATTTATTCTTCATGCTATCACACTCATTTTAGCTAATAGACGAGGGTTATCTGCGTATGGAAACATACTAGGGATTGTTACTTCACTGGTTGCTTGGATTCCATTTTTAGGGTTTGTTATGCACATTATTACAGCTATTGTGATTGCAATCGATGCTGCTAGACAACGTTGATTGTCTAGCTTTTTTTATTTAAGGGTTGATTTTTTACCGAATGATGGTAAACTTAAGCCGTAAATTGAATAATTTGAATGTTATTTCTACTAGGGGTGTCTGATAGCTCAGACTGAGAGAAGAGTGCTATAAAACTCTTTAACCCTTTGAACCTGATTTGGGTTATACCAGCGGAGGGAAGTAGTCTTGAAAAGAATAGTATATGTTTATTCTTTTTTCGCCTATTCCATCGGGTTCTGTCTATCACAGAACCCGATTTTTTTATGGTTCGGTATAGCTACACTTTATGCGAAACCGGAGGAATATGTAATGTCAAAACAAAATGTATCAGTTTCTATGAAAAAGCCTTTTCCAAACAGTCACAAAGTATATGTCCAAGGATCCAGAGAAGATCTTAAAGTGCCTATGCGTGAAATCCATCAGTCTCCTACTACAGGATCTTTTGGGGAAGAAGAAAATAATCCCGTACGTGTATACGACACGAGTGGTGTTTATACAGATCCCTGTTATGAAATTAATTTACAAAAAGGATTACCGGCTCTGCGCGAAAAGTGGATTGCAGAACGAAACGATGTAGAAACATATCAAGGCCGTACGGTTCAGCCACAGGATAACGGTTATTATGATGGTGATCCAAGAGATCAGTACGAGCGCTTTATCACTAATCGTTTACCTTTGCGCGCGAAAAAAAATCAAAATGTAACGCAAATGCACTATGCGAAAAAAGGAATCATCACGCCCGAAATGGAATTTATCGCTATTCGTGAACAGATGGATCCTGAAGTCGTGCGTGAAGAAGTAGCAAGAGGACGTGCCATTATCCCTAATAATATCAATCACCCTGAGAGCGAACCGATGATTATCGGCCGCAAATTCCACGTAAAAATCAATGCTAATATCGGAAATTCAGCTATTCGTTCAGCTATTGAAGATGAAGTAGAAAAAATGACATGGGCAACGCGTTGGGGAGCCGATACAATTATGGATTTATCAACAGGAAAGGATATCCACACAACGCGCGAATGGATTATCCGCAACTCGCCTGTTCCTGTAGGGACTGTTCCTATTTACCAAGCGCTTGAAAAAGTAAAAGGTGTYGCAGAAGATCTAACGTGGGAAGCATATCGCGATACATTAATTGAACAAGCGGAGCAAGGTGTTGATTACTTTACTATTCACGCAGGTGTTCTTTTACGCTATATTCCTCTAACAGCGAAACGTACGACAGGTATTGTTTCACGCGGAGGATCCATCTTGGCGCAGTGGTGTTTAGCTCATCATGAAGAGAACTTTTTATATACTCGCTTTGAAGAAATCTGTGAAATCTGTAAAGCATACGATATTTCTATTTCGCTTGGCGATGGGCTGCGTCCTGGTTCCATTGCAGATGCTAATGATGAGGCACAGTTCGGTGAATTAGAAACGCTTGGTGAACTAACTAAAATTGCTTGGAAACACGATGTTCAAGTTATGATTGAAGGCCCTGGACATGTCCCTATGCACCTCATCAAAGAAAACGTAGATAAACAAATGGAAATATGCCAAGAAGCTCCCTTCTATACTCTTGGACCGCTTACAACCGACATCGCTCCAGGCTATGACCATATTACATCAGGTATCGGGGCTGCAATGATTGGCTGGTTTGGGACAGCTATGCTTTGCTACGTAACGCCAAAAGAACATTTAGGTCTGCCAAATAAAGAAGACGTTCGAGAAGGCGTTATCACCTATAAAATTGCTGCGCATGCCGCTGACCTAGCAAAAGGCCATCCAGGAGCACAAAAACGCGATAACGCGCTGTCTAAAGCAAGATTTGAATTTAGATGGAATGATCAATTTAACCTGTCACTAGATCCAGAGCGCGCAAAAGAATATCACGATGAAACACTTCCCGCTGAAGGTGCTAAAACAGCCCATTTCTGTTCAATGTGTGGACCTAAATTCTGTTCGATGCGTATTTCTCAAGATATTCGTAACATGGCTCAAGAAAATGAAAAAGATGTAAACGAAGTAAGAAAAGAAGGAATGAAAGAAAAAGCTAAAGAGTTTGTTAACAGTGGTTCAAATATCTATCAATAATGAAGTAGAACAGCTTAAAGAACAAATTAAGCAGCTTGAAAGAAAGTTATTATTTGTTCAGCAAAATTGTCAGCACATTATCGTTGAATCCTCACATTCTTCCGTAAGGCGCTGCATTAAGTGTTTCTATCAACAAGAGGCAGTGGCTAGGACAAAAGTATTTTAGTTGAAGAAAGATCCGAACGATTAATCGTTCGGATCTTTTCATTGTGATGGTAAACGTAGACTTCATATCTGTAGCTGCTTTCTAGCTATTGATTCAGTTATGTCTCCATCTCTTTATCTTTTTTTGAAACGTGCTTTCAGCACGTTCTTGACCCAATATAGTATTTTAATAATAACCCAGCCTATAAATGTACCTAGCGTATTCAAAAAGATATCATCAATATCAAATACTCGTTCCGTTAGCTTGTACTGTAAAATTTCAATCAGAAAACTGATTAAGAAACCCGTCGTAAACACTTGAATAAAACCGTCAAACCACTTCATAAACAAAGGAATAAACATTCCAAGCGGCGCAAACATCAAGATATTCCCCAGTATATTTGTCAGAGTGAGCATTATATTCCCGCTGTCCCACATCAGACGGATCGTGCTAAATAAATCCAAGTTCATTGCTTTTCCGTAAACATGTTCGTTTTCCCGTATGAGAGTAGCATAAATGACCACTGCTGTATACACAATAAATAGAATGAACATGACTTTTTTAACGATTGACCTGATGCTTACATTCACTTCAACATCACCTTCTTTGACTCCCAAAACCATTTATTATTATCTATATGTACCCGTCCACTGCTTTCATTCGTAGTGAATGCATTTACATGCTTTTTTATCCTATCACATCAATAAATAAATACAATTCCCTTTTTATTATTTTGTAAACTAAAATTTTTTCACTTAAAAAAGCCATGCTTTTCGCATGACTTTTGTTAATTAATAATTCCACGATGGATAATTTCCACTTGTACTTTCGGATTAATCGAGATGTTTTTATAATCCTGTCTCCATTTAAGCCTTTCCCATATACTCGGATGATAAGCGGCTACTTCTCTTCCTATTTCAAGAAAATCGCAGTTAGCTTTTTGCAACTTTACAACTACTTTTTCTGCTTTCTTTTGTAGAACTTTTTCAATTTCTTCCTGTACATTTTTTATTAATGCAGGGGATGACATTTCGTTTTTAGTGAATTCATTAATGCTTACTTTTACATGTAGTGGTATGGTCACTTTTACCCCGTGAATCGCATCCGGCTTAACGTTCATCTTTGCTTTAGCGTCTGACACATCATACGATACTACATACTTTTGGTCATGTATGGTAATTTTTTCACTCATAATCATATATTTATCTTTTTGGTTTCCTAATAAAAGAAGCACCTTGGATTCCTCAGGATTTAATGTAATGCCTGAAAATTTATCTTTATTAAACAAAGCTGTACCGATTACATCAACGGTCTTATTTTCAGTATTTAATTTCATATAAGGAAGAGCTAGCCCTTTTCCTTCATCAAACAACACGGTACAAAGTGACTGAAGAGTTTCAATTGGTACTAAAGAATTCGCTTCAGCCGTATGAACAACTCCGTCTAAATATTCTCCAATTAGCTCTTCTCCTACTTGCTGTAATTCAACGATAGTACTCGGCTTTCCTTCGACAATGACATACTTAGCCGTCAAAGGACTTTCTGGTGTACGATATAAAACGTCTGATAATTCTAGTATACCTTCTTTAGCTAATCGATCTTCAAATAAAATTATTCTCTTTTTAGCAGACATTACAATTCCAGAAACCTGCTGGTTAATTTTTGTTCGATCATCCCGAGGTGATTCTCCTGCCACATGGTAGGTTTTATTCACTAAAATCCCTTCTTTAGAAGTGTACGAACGGATCGCAATAGTAGAAATCACCTTATTTCCTTTCTTTTTTTCATAAGCCACTGTAGACAAAAACATCGTATCTTTTAACATTTTTTGATCCCAGCATCCTGTTAAAAAACTTAGAACTAAACATACATTGAAGATCTTGATAAGTTTATGCTTCATTTTTTACTGTTCCTTTTCTTATCCATGATAGAATTAACAAACAAATAGGAATACAGAAAATGAATACGTAAATTAAATAGTTAGTTGCCTGTGATAAAGCTGTCACAAGATTATCCGTTTTTGAAAAATAAATGGAAAGACCTGTTACGAATATCAATACAATTGGAACAAACGGACGGTGAGTTTTCTTTTTGAATATTTCCTGCATGCCTACACTTGAAATATACACGTACATAATAAGGGACGTAATAACAGAAATAATCCAAAAGGTAATAAAAACCAAGTCTATTCGTTCGATAACTGAGTTTTGCGTCGCCTTTAAAATGTACAAAACCGGTTCTGGTACGATTAAGATTTCATCCGGGCTAAAAAACAAATAACAAGCAATGATGATATATACATATAAAACGGTAACGATACAATTACTAAGCATGACCATCTTTAATGTCATAGTAGACTTTGCCTTTACAAATGGAGCTAAAATCAAAATTGCCTCAAAACCTAGCATTGAAATACTTCCCTCTTTTGACGCCAGCAAGATATTTTGAATACCGCTGTGCCCAATGGGAAACAGGTACCGGACATCAGCCTCTTTATAAGCATTCGATATCAACAGCACTAAAATAATTAAAAATACGGATACAATTGTAAAGAAACGCCCTATATTGCGGACATTCTCTTTTGCAAAATACAGCGCAATCACAACTAATAAAAGGACCAAAACATACGCTGGCGTTAAGTGGTACAGCCAGCGCTTTAACACGTTTACATACAAAACAGTAATAACACTTGAAACAATGATGTAATAAAATACATATCCTATATTTAAAAAATTACCTACCCACTTGCCAAGCAGCTTGCTAGTCATCTGATATAAAGTTAGACCTGGCAAACGATGCGTTAATCCCCAGTGGAATAATGTAATTACTTGAATAATACACCCGCTAATTAACATTGAAATCCAGCCGTCCGTATGCGCCGTCTTAAATAAGTTATAAGGTAACCCTAAAACACCAATACCAATTTGCGTTTGTAAAATGATAAAGAACAGCTGACTGACTGAAATACTATTTTTATTCATTTGAATCCCAATTCCTTATCGCTTTTTGACGTTGGCGTTTTTGAGGCTTAGCGTTAGCAGGTCTTTCATTCAAATAGAGCTGATGCATCCTCATAAAAACATCCTTTAAACCAGAAATTTTAAAGGGCGCAAAAGGGATTAAGTAAGGCATCGTAATAGACTCTAAAATAACTAAATGCATAACAATAAGAACTAATACAAAGACAATACCCAAGTAGCCAAAAACTGCTGCTCCAATCATCATCGGAAAACTTAAAATTCGCAGCGTGGTGCTCATTTCGTTTGATGGCACAACAAAGGAAGAAACGGCTGTTAGAGCAATAACAATAATCATCATATTTGAAACTAAACTCGCCTCAACAATTGCTGTACCGATAACTAACCCTCCAACTACCCCAATCGTTTGAGCAATTGAAGAAGGCAGCCGAAGAGAAGCCTCTTTTAGTAACTCTAATATTAAAACCATAATAAACGCTTCTACTATCGGAGGAAACGGAACGTTCTCAAGAGAACCTTTTACTGTAAAAACTAAGTCCAAAGGAATCAATTCATAATGAAAAGAAATCGTTGCAATATAAATTGCAGGTAAGCTCATAGCTACAAAAAAGCTGAATATACGTAAAAGGCGGAAAAATGAGCCATAAAGTGCACGCGTATTATAATCTTCAGGCGATTGATAAAAAGAGAAAAAATTAACGGGAGCAATCAACGCAGAGCTATTTCCATTTGTTAGCACTGCCATTCTTCCTTCTAACAGATTGCCCATTACCCGATCCGGCCTTTCGGTGTTCAACAGCTGAGGAAATGGTGAAAGAGGCGAATCTTCTAGAGCCTCTTCAATGATACTCCCACTATCCACTCCATCCACTTCAATTTGTTGGATACGATTAATGATCGTATTACAAATCTCTACGTTAGCTATATTTTTCAAATATAAAACCGCTACTCGCGTGCGTGAAATACTTCCTACTTCGATATAACGTACAATAAGGCTTCCATCTAAAAACCTTTGTCTCATCAAGTTCAAATTTTTATCTAAGCTCTCCACAAAGCTTTCTTGAGACCCCCTGATTATTTTCTCATTCAGCGCTTGGTTCACTTCTCTTGTAGCTGTTTTTGTGGAATCAATTGCATAAACCAACGGATCATTCTCGATTAATAGAAGAGAAGCACCTCGACTCATTAAACTAATCATTTCATCCAAATCTTTTGTAGGAGTAATGGAAGCAGCCTGAATGACTTCTTTTATCTCCCCTTCTTTTTCTATTAATAACGGTTTGATAACATGATCATTTAACTTGATTGAATCCATAAGGGGCACAAAATAGACTAAAAGCGCACGCTCATGATTAAATTTCAGCCACCTTTGCCCTATATCACTCGTATAGTCTAACCTTTCTTCCAGCATTTTTAGAATTTCTTCTACATTTGTGCCAAGTTCAATTTCTGTTTTTGGCTCTTTTTCTTCAAGGGAGATAGGACTTTTTGTTCGCTTAGGCCTTCGTTTAATTAACAGTGCCACTCACCTGCCTCGATGTCTCTTGTTATTATTCATTGTTTCTAAAAAAATGAATAGTATGTAAAAAAATGAAAAAAGACGCAGCGGAAAATTTTCGCTGCGTCTTTTTAATCTGGATAATAAGGATTCAAATGGATTAATACTTCCTGAATATTATCATGCTTTTTCATAAGTGTTGCTTTGATTTCTCGTCCTAAATCATGACCTTCCTTAATTGTTTTAAAGTGGTCAATTGAAATACGTACATCCACTAATATGTAATGGCCATGTTCTCTTGCTCGAACGCGATCAATCCGCTTCACATCTTCAAATTCATAAATGCTTTCTTCAAGTTCTTTCAGTAGCTCTTCATCAATATTGCCTTCCATTAAGATTTGAAAAGACTCTCCCATCATTTGTCTGGCAATGTTAAAAATTAAATAAGCAACAAAGATGCTTGCTATTTTATCTCCGTATAACAGCAGTTGAACATTCATTTTATCACCAATAATCGATAATAAAACACCAATTGCCGCTGCAATAGAAGCAACAATATCTGCTTTATGATCAAAGGCAATTGCCTCAATTGCCTTACTGTGGTGCTGCTTCGCTACGTTTAAAGAATAACGGTACAACAATACCTTTGCTATGTATGAAATAACAGCAATCCACATGGCTAAAATATTTGGAGATTCAACCGGATGGAATAAACCAACGACTCCTTCAAATACCACATAAAATGATACAAGTAATAAAATAATTCCTACGATTCCTGAGACAATCACTTCTGCTTTTCCATGTCCATATGGATGGTCATCATCTGCTGGTTTATTTGCTACTCGTATAACCAACAAGACAATAATAGAGGCAAATACGTCCGCTGCAGAGTGAATACCATCAGCAAATACAGCATCACTATTTCCAATCCATCCTACTATTACTTTTCCTAGCGTAAGGGCAATATTGCTCCATACGCTAATCCATGCTACTTTTTTCGCAATGGACTCCCTTATACTATTGTTCATTTGCACACCTCGACTTACTTCTTGAAAAATCAGCTTTTTTATCTTATCACTGCTCATTCAAGTGGGTCTAGAGCAATCTATTTTCGCTTAGCTATATATGTTTCAGTACCGCAAAATTACTGATAACCGACAACATACTCCTTATTATTTCTCCGCCAACTTCTTACGGTCTGTTGACATTGGAGGTTCTTCCATCCAACCTTGCTCAATCATAATCCGAATTCCATCTTTTCCATACTTCCCTATACGCCCGATTAGCTGAGAAAATTCTAATGCGACATCCGAACGGAACGACATAGACAAGCCAGCACCACAGTTATCAATAGCGATCGTCACCGCTGTGGAAGTATGATACATCATCAGTTTATCTGAAAACGGTGAAATCGTTGAGTTGGTTACATACGCATCAAGCAGACGCGGACTTGGTAGGTCAGCTTCAGACAATAACTCAGTGAATTGCTTGATTTGCTTACTCGCAAGCTTGACTCCATCAAAAAAATAAGAGCGTAATTTTTGTGTGGTAGCTACTTGACTAAATGCCAGCATCAGCGTTTTACCTAATACATTTGTATTAACAATTTCTTGAATAGCCGTAACCTCCAAAGAAGTTAGAGGATGCATTTGAGAGAAAAATGGTGATATAAACGTTTTATGATCCACAAAATTTACTTTTACAGGATAAGGAATAACCGGAGGTCTCATCAGCATGCTTTTTCTTAAAATAACGTGGTTAGAATCCTCTAAAAGACTGTCGCTTTCTTTTACACATCGAGACAGGTGATCATAAATATCTTGCCTTCTCACTGCGCTTAGGGCTCTGGCATATTTTTTCATACCTCCAATTGCCATTTCATTTACATAAATAGCCATAAAAATATCATCAAATAAAGCAGGAACTTCTTTGTTCACATCTTGTTCCCCAAAACCTACTGGTATTGGAATTTTTTCCGAACTGAATAATTCCGTCAATTCGTCTACATGAGTTTGTGAAATCTGATGGGCTCTTTTTAAGAGATCCTTAATCTCGGCATCTTTTACAACAGATAGAAAATACCCAAGAACACATACATACAGCGTATCGCCTAAATATTGCGCCCATAAGTAACCTAACTCAGCTGCGTTCAACCGCTGATTTTGTTGATGTTTTTGCATTTCGCTCTTTATATTTTCGTTCATTCACTTATTCTCCTTTTGGATAAAGTCGTACTTTTACTATCTCCAAAGAAGCGCTGAATAAACCGCATAAAAAAGACCTAGATAACAAGTCTAGGCCTTTTAGGTTAAGCATATTTCTGGTCTTCTGTTTCTTTTCTAAAAAAGCTTTTCATCGCGTGAAAAACGTCTGATTTTTGTTTTAAAATAAAGTGTCTAAAACTTTCGTCTTGAATATTTTTGTACGCAGACATTAAAGTGGAATGTCGATTGTACTGATTCACTTCCCCATATCCAAACATATTTGACACTTTCATTAATTCATTTACTAACTTTACACACCTTGCGTTATCTGAAGTTAAGTTATCGCCATCTGAAAAATGAAACGGGTAAATATTATAGCGGCTCGGATCATACTTTTGGTTAATTAATTCAAGCGCTTTTCGGTAAGCAGATGAACAGATAGTTCCTCCGCTTTCTCCTTTAGAGAAAAAGTCTTCTTCTGATACTACTTTTGCCTCTGTATGATGCGCAATAAATTCAATTTCCACTGTTTCATATTTCGTACGTAAAAAGCGTGTCATCCAAAAGAAAAAGCTTCTTGCCATATACTTTTCCCATATGCCCATCGAACCGCTCGTATCCATCATAGCTAAGACGACTGCTTTCGATTCTGGCTTTATAACTTCATTCCACGTTTTGAATTTTAAATCCTCCGGATAAATAGGATGAAAAGCAGCCTTTCCTGTCATTGCGTTTCGCTTGTAAGCGCTCATCATCGTTCGTTTTTTATCGATATTCCCCATCAAACCTGTACGTCGTATATCATTAAACTCAATGTGCTCCACAACAATTTGATCAGATTCTTTTCGCTGAAGATTAGGCAGTTCTAATTGAGCAAATAAAGCCTCTTGAAGCTCCATAAGAGACACTTCTGCTTCAAAGTAGTCTTCTCCAGCCTGGTCCCCTGCTCCTTGACCTTTTCCTGCTCCTTTTTGACCATCTCCAGCAGATCCATCACGTGCTACTACATCCCCAACTTTACTGTCTCCATCACCTTGACCCACATGTTTGTTTTTATCATAATTGTACCGAATTCGATATTCATCCAATGATTTGATCGGAATTTTAACAACTTCTCTTCCATTGGACATCACGATATTTTCTTCTGTAATTAAATCCGGTAAATTATTTTTAATTGCTTCTTTAATTTTTTCTTGATGTCTTTTTTGATCATCGTGGCCTTTACGATGGAGGGACCAGTCTTCTTTTGAGACAGCAAAACTTTTATCTACTTCTTTTCCCACGCTATTCCCCTCCTTATTTAAAAAACACCTGCACATTTTTACTCGGCATGCATAAGCTATACCGAAAGTTTCTGACAAATACCTTTAGTTCAAAGGTTGGTTACTCTTATCCTATGCGCAAGAATGGTATACTTGCTAACTAATTCTTTCACTATTAACTATTCATTTTATAGTGTCTAGTGTCATGTATATGTTTATGACTTATCATATGATGGTTAAGTGCAATGCGTACTACACATTAGCCTAATTATGCAGAGTTTATTTTAAGAGATAAGAAAAACATGGCACAGATCGGAAGTGCCATGTTTTCTTGTTAGTACTGAGTTATCGATTTAACAAACTTCCTACATAGCGCAGCAGTTCATTAGCAGATACTGAATTGTATCCATGCTCATCAATCAATCGAGCCACTACTTCATTTACTTTCTTCAGCTGCTGCTCATCTGGTGTTTTAGTGGACGTTGTAATTTTCACTACGTCTTTTAAATCCGCAAACAATTTTTTCTGAATGGCTTCGCGTAAGCGCTCATGGGAATTATAATCAAATCGTTTTCCTTTACGTGCATAAGCCGAAATACGAATTAAGATTTCTTCGCGGAATGCTTTTTTTGCATTTTCTGAAATACCAATTTGTTCTTCAATTGAACGCATTAATTTATCATCTGGATTTAACTCTTCTCCTGTTAGCGGATCACGAAGCTTATTTTTGTTGCAGTATGCTTCGACATTATCTAAATAATTATCCATTAATGTTTTAGCGGACTCTTCATACGAATAAACGAACGCTTTTTGCACTTCTTTTTTAGCAATTTCATCATATTCTTTACGCGCCAGAGAAATATAATTCAGGTAACGCTCTCGATCCTCAGCAGAAATAGATGCATGCTGTGCTAGCCCTTCTTTCAATGAACGCAGTACATCTAATGCATTGATTGATTTAATATCTTTTCGAATGATGGTAGATGAAATGCGATTAATGACATAACGAGGATCAATACCGCTCATTCCTTCATCCGTATACTCTTTTTGTAACTCTTCTACGTCTGCATCGTTATAGCCTTCTACAGATTGACCGTCGTATAGGCGCATTTTCTTTAATAAATCGATATCGCCTTTTTTAGGCTCTTTTAATCTCGTTAATGTAGTAAAGATAGACGCAATACGTAACGTATGAGGGGCAATATGAACATCTGATACGTCACTTTCACGAATCATTTTGTCATAAATTTTTTCCTCATCACTCACTTTTAAGTTATATGGAACAGGCATTACAATAATTCGTGAATGCAAAGCTTCATTTTTCTTATTGGAAATAAACGAGCGATACTCTGTTTCATTTGTATGCGCTACGATTAATTCATCTGCACTAATTAAAGCAAATCTTCCTGCTTTAAAGTTTCCTTCTTGGGTTAAAGAGAGTAAATGCCATAAAAATTTCTCATCACATTTTAACATCTCCTGGAACTCCATCATTCCCCGGTTTGCTTTATTAAGCTCTCCGTCAAAGCGGTAAGCACGCGGATCTGACTCAGATCCATACTCTGCAATTGTTGAAAAGTCAATGCTTCCTGTTAGGTCGGCAATGTCTTGAGATTTCGGATCAGAAGGACTGAACGTTCCAATTCCAGTTCGTTTGTCCTCTGAGAAGAAAATGCGTTCGATAATGACGTCTTCAATTCTCCCGCCATACTCTTCCTCTAATCGCATTGTATTTAAAGGAGATAAGTTTCCTTCGATTCGGATACCATACTCTTCAAAGAAGTCTTTACGTAAATGATGTGGAATTAAATGCAGCGGATCTTCATGCATTGGGCATCCTTTAATAGCGTAAACAGCTCCTCGATCAGTAAGCGAATAAGCTTCAAGCCCTCTTTTTAACATGGTCACTAGCGTCGATTTACCACCACTTACTGGACCCATTAAAAGTAAAATACGTTTACGAACATCTAAACGCTTTGCAGCTGGATGAAAATATTCTTCCACCAAGCGTTCTAGCGAATCTTCAAGTCCAAACATTTGTCCACTGAAAAATTTATAATGTCTTTTACCATTTACCTCTTCAATTCCTGCATCCTTTATCATGTTGTATACTCTAGAGTGTGCAGGCTGAGCAATTAAAGGCTCATCTTTAATCAGCTTTAGGTACTCTTCAAATGTCCCTTCCCACTTAAGACGATTCTCTTCTTCGCGGTATCTTTCAACTTTCTTTAATATATCCATTAAAGGACCTCCCCTACTAGTTATGGTGCTAGTGAACAAGATTAATACAATCTATGCAGCAAAATGTTTGAACATGCTTTTTAAATTGTAAAATTCAGAAATTTGTCCTTGCTAGGCATTCACAGTAAAGTATTTATTAGCTATAATAAAAGAGTAAGAAGGAACGGCTAAACTTTGTTAGAGAACTTATGTCTCTAGAAGAGTTATTTTGTCATTATTATCATCATGAGATATGGGAAGTCGGTTTTAACTGCAGTAGCTATATAATCCTTTTAATTAGATTGAGGAGGAAAATCAATGCGCTTACTTTTAGTATTAGGAGTAACAATTGCTTTTTTAGCATCCATCTTCAGAGCGGGATACAATGATAAACCGGGCGTTAAAAAATAACCACTACATATCATCGTCGACATAAATAAAAAAGCGAGGTTCAATAAAATTTGAACCTCGCTTTTTACTTAAGATAAACCAGCATAATTTTGTTGACGCAGCGCTTCATAGATTAAAATAGCTGCTGTATTAGATAAATTTAAAGAACGAACATTTTCTGTCATCGGTAAACGAAGACATCTTTCCATGTTCTCTTCAATAATGTGCTTTGGCAGACCCTTTGTTTCTCTTCCAAATACGAAGAAATGATCCTGCTCTAAGTCACTATAATCAAATGTTGTGTGTGGCTGCTGACCAAATTTTGTGATGAAGTAGAAACCTGCTTCAGGATACTTTTCGAATACTTCCTCTAATGAATCATGATACACCACATTTACAAATTCCCAATAATCCAATCCAGCTCGCTTTAACATTTTATCATCTGTTGAAAAGCCTAACGGACGAACTAAATGCAGCGTCGTATTTGTTGCTGCACATGTTCGCGCAATATTTCCTGTATTTGCTGGAATTTCTGGTTGAAATAACACTACGTGTACTCCCACAAATTTTCACCTCTGCTAACAAATCTATTCATCATTATACCACTAACTTGCTAAAACGAAAGACTTACCGATCAACGATATGGAAAAAATCATACTTAATCTTTGGCGTGTAAGCCGTTGAATCTTCATAAGCCCAATATCTCATTCGACTATTATACGTGTTCGCATTCACAAGAGGCATACCGTGACCGTCTTTTGCTACAACAATCGTCGTATGATTCCATCTTCCATCTCCTTCAAAATCGTAGCAGATAACGTCTCCCGGGACAAGTTCGCTTGCTGAAGATTTCCTCACAGCCCGAAGTCCTGATTTGGAGTTACTTAAATAGCTGTGCATGGAATGAGCAACTGCCCAGCTATAGCTCCAGGCGTTCCCTCTCATCCACCATCCGTTTGCTTTTTTAGGATATCCCCGCATCGGCGCCTTTCCTGCATGCAAACACTGTGAAATATAGTTGGTGCAGTTTACCTCAAACTGCTTATAACTTTCATTAGGTTTATCCCAATGTTTTTCTGCATACTGAACAGCCGCAAGACGATCATAATAAGAGGCTCTTTCTTCGTCTTCCTCTACTTCTTCTACATCCATTTCAACCTCATCTTCAGAAAAACCCTTTACCAGCAGCTCATCTTGAATAAGCGTATCTTTATAAAAAAGAGCTAAACGATCTTCAATTTCTTCTTCTATATAGAAAAAATCGTTTTGTTTTAAAAATGCCTGAATGTGCACCTTATATAATACTCTTGTTTCTTCCTGATCCGTATGAGCAGATTGAATAGAACCTTTCATATTACATTTTAAAACATCAACTTCTCTTTTTTTTATAAGAGACCGCTTTAGCTCACACTGATGTTCAATGAAAGGCTTAAAGTCTTCATGAAGCTCACCTTTTACATAGCTGTCCGCACGCGCTTTAATTAAAGTATATAATACATTCCTTTTTGTTAGCATAATGTCACCACTTTTCTAAGCGTTTATTATACGCTATGACTCATTAGCTAACTTTATCAATAAAAATACGGTTTAGATCTCTTGAAGCATCTCTATACCTTTTGACATTTCTTCAATTACTTCTTGGTCCTTTTCTTTTTCTCTTAAGTTCATAAGTATATTTAACGCTTCTTTATCGCCAATTTTGCCTAACGCCCATGCCGCTGTTCCTCGAATGACAGGGCGAACGTCATTTTTAATTAATTCAATTAAATCTGGAACGGCGGTTTGATCTTTAAAATGGGCCAGTGCAATAATGGCATTACGCTGAATTGGCTTTTTCCCTCTCCAAGAACCGGAAACATGTCCAAATTTCTCTTTGAATTCACGATTACTCATCGTTAAGAGCGGTTTTAATTTAGGCTTCGCAAGTTCTGGGTCAGGCTCCATCTCAGGGTGAAAATGAAAGTCTTTTCCTTTATTTTCAGGACACACAGTTTGACATGTATCACAGCCATATAAACGATTGCCTAATTTACTTCGAAATTCTTCAGCTAAAAATCCTTTTGTTTGGGTTAAAAAGGCAATGCATCGCTGCGAATTCAGCTGACCACCTGTTACAAGCGCACCCGTAGGGCACGCATCAACACACTTATTACAAGTACCACAACCGTCCTCTATCGGTTTATCAGGAGGAAACGGGATATCTGTAATCATTTCTCCTAAATACACGTAGGAACCAAATTCAGGTGTAATAATGGCACAGTTCTTACCGCTCCAGCCAATACCAGCTCTTTCTGCTACAGCTCGGTCCGACAGCTCACCTGTGTCTACCATCGATTGAAGGATAGCTGCAGGTACTTTTTCTTTTATGAAGGTTTCAAGCTTTTGAAGCCTATCACGTAGAACCGTATGATAATCTTGCCCCCAAGAAGCACGGCAAAAGATTCCACGGCGATCTTCCTTTGTGCTCTTTGGTGCATCCTTTAATTTAGAAGGATACGCAAGTGCAATTGAAATAATCGATCTAGCTTTTGGAACAACTAATGTGGGATCTACTCTCTTTTCAATATCAGGTTCTTCAAAGCCTGAAGCATAACCTAACTCTTGCTGTGCTAACAATCGATTCTTTAACTCATCAAACATGGAAGCACTCGCAAATCCAATCTTATCGATTCCAATCTCTTTGCTGTATGAAATAATTTCTTCCTTCAACTGATACGCATTCATAGTGAATAATGGCCTCCTTTCTAAGAAATTCTATATATTCATGCATTGAACTGTTTTCTCACTCAATGAAATGATAGGATGGTATCTATAAACGAACAAATACTAATTATAATAGAAAGGATCAAAAAAATGAACTTTACATTATCGCCCGCTATTAAACAGCTTTGCCCTTCTTTTAAAATGGGAATCATTCAGTATAAAAATATTGAAGTTGGTGATTCTCCTCAAATGCTAAAAGGACGTCTGCGCCTCTTTCAAGAATCCATTTATTTTGACCTTGAGTCAAAAAAAGTAACAGAATTCGAAGGTGTTAGCGAGTGGAGAAAGCTTTTCAAAACATTTGGAACTGATCCAAGTAAATACCGTCCTTCTATAGAAGCTTTAATTAGAAGAATAGGAAAACAAACGTATTTGCCTTCTATCAATTCTGCTGTGGACATTAACAACTTTTTTTCATTGCAATATGAAGTCCCAATTGGAATTTATGACTCCTCTAATTTAGAAGGCCCCATCGAATTTACTATCGGTAAAAAAGAAGAGTCTTATGAAGCTCTAAATGAACGTAATATTTCTTTAGAAAATAAAATCATTTCAAAAGATACCCTAGGAGCTTTCGGAAGCCCTTATGTCGATTCTAACCGAGCGTACGTAACTGAAAAGACAACACAAGCTGTACAGTTCATTTATTTAAAGCCTTCACTTTCAGAAGAACAGGCTTATAAACTAACTAAATCCCTAAGTGACATGTTCATTCAAATTCACGGCGGCGAAGCCACCTATCAAGTCATTAACTGATGTACGTAAATATAGCGTCTATCTTGAAAAGATAGACGCTATATTTACGCTAAAAATAAAAAACGCAACATCTCAGCTTTGAAAGCGAGACACTGCGTTGTGATAACAATATGTATGGAGCGGGTGATGAGAATCGAACTCACGACATCAGCTTGGAAGGCTGAGGTTTTACCACTAAACTACACCCGCAAATATTATCAAAATTTGTCGACCGATAAGTAAAAATAAAAACAAGAATCATCCTGTCAAGTAAAGCTAAAGTACCGATGGTCGGGGTCGAACCGACACTCCCGAAGGAACACGATTTTGAGTAAGTTCCTAAACCGTCATAATAGTAGACAACTTGTGAACTACCGTGATATTAACTGATATTCAACAGTAAGTAGTTATTTATCAATGAATCACTTCATACGACCTTCGAACAATATTTATTATATTACCATTCGACACAGATTGCAACCCTTTTTTAAAATTAATGTTACAATGTTAATTTTCTCTTAATATATCCCTGCTTCTATGGAGGTCTACAAGCGAATTATCTTTTTACTGACGCACTGTTGTTCATCTAATTTCGTTACAGGACGATATAGAGAAACGGTAAGGTGCTAGAATACTATCCAACACCTTCAAATAAACACATTTCTTCTCGATTAACCTATAGGTTGTGCAATTGTATCCTCAACTGCAATTGTATTTTCATTTATAAAACTTTCTAGCTGATCTTTGAAGAACACGAGTTTTTCCGGATGTTTCTCCAAAACTAATGATGCAATTTCTATACCATGACGAACTTTATTGAAACTTAATTTATATTCGCTAAAAAGCATTTCTAAGACTTCGCTACCAACAACATTTTTTAATGGAACCTTCCTTTCTTTAGGAAAAAGTTTTCTATTTTCTGTTTGTGACAAGATTTCTGCTATTAACATCTTCACCTTTTCATAAGAAGTAACTTTAGAACCTGCATCAATGTTTATTACTTCAGCTAATTCTTCGTAACAGTCAAGGAGATAATTCTCAAATTCCCTTCTATCTAAAATAATTATATTTTCACCATACTTCTCTTTTAATTCTTTAACCTTTTCATCATCTTTTTCATCTAAGTCTATTATAATTCTATAGGGAATCGGGCTTTTAGATACTCCACCTAGAATTAACTGTAACTTATCGTGATTCCTAGCCATTGCAGATTTCTTGGTAAATTCATTTCCTGTACCGCCCATTTTTAAAAC
>NZ_JBFULJ010000010.1:0-59289 GCF_056400385.1 Priestia sp. P5_B4 | reverse complement strand
ACAGGCAGGTTGCCCACGTGTTACTCACCCGTCCGCCGCTAACGTCATAGAAGCAAGCTTCTAATCAGTTCGCTCGACTTGCATGTATTAGGCACGCCGCCAGCGTTCATCCTGAGCCAGGATCAAACTCTCCGAAGAAATGTTTGACTTGCTCAATTTAAAAATAAAATTTAACGTTGACGTTTGTCGCTTTGTTCAGTTTTCAAAGTTCAACCGTCGCTCTTGAGCGACTTTTTTATATTAACAAGTTGTCGTTCATTTGTCAACAACTTTTTAATATTTTATTTCTGATGAATTGCGATTGTTTTCCAATCACTCATCAGCGACATTTAATAATTTAACATCTGTACTATATAAAGTCAACACTTTTTAAAAAGTTTTTTTCGTTTTACCAAAAAACCTTATTTACTTCCCTGTTTTCACTGAACCTTAGTAAGATCTTTGAAAGGATTTGGTACTTCTCTTGAATGTTTCGTTCAAGAACTACATGATTCAAACTTTGTTGAAAAGCAACGTTTGTTCTTTTCATTTCTTCTCTGAGTAGTGCTTCTAACTCTAAACACTCCACTTGATTAAATAAACAAATTTTCATTGATTCACCTGCTTTTTGCGACATTGATTCTCAAAACATCAAAATAAAATCAGTCGTTCTTTTCCTTACCTGTTATTAATTGTAGACAAAACGCATACAAATTAGACAAGTACTACTTATTAAATGAGGTGACAAAATGAATATGTTTTATACTATTCGAGCCAAAAGAATCAAACAAACAATGCTTATCGTAGTTGCTGCTTTTTTTACAAGCTTTTTTCTTTATGCTCAACAGACGTTTCACTTTCCTGTTTTTTCAACAGATAACGGTCCACGAGCTGTTTATAAGGCGGATGATAAAAATCCCGAAGTCGCTCTTACATTTAACATCAGCTGGGGAGACGAAAGAGCTATTCCTATTCTAAATGAACTGAAAAAACAGCATATTGAACATGCTACTTTCTTTTTATCTGCTTCATGGGCTGAACGTCATCCAGATGTTGTAGAGCGCATTAAGAAAGAAGGGCACGAAATTGGCACAATGGGCTATGACTATACTTCCTATACAAGCCTAAAACCTAATGAAATTAGACAAGATCTTGCAAAATCAAAGAAAGTCTTTGATTCCCTAGGACTTAAAGATGTTCACCTTCTTCGGCCTCCTAACGGACAATTTAATAAAGACATCTTAAAATTAACAGCGGATATAGGATATACAACCGTGCACTGGAGCATCGACTCTAAAGACTGGACAAATCCAGGAGTTGAAAAGATTGTATCGAATGTCACAAAACCCTTAGATGGGGGAGATATTATCTTGCTGCACGCGTCTGACTCCGCTCAACAAACAGCAAAGGCTATTCCATATATCAAGAATTCATTACAAAATAAAAAAGTCTCAAACGTAAGTGTTTCAACATTAATTTCAAATTCAAAAACCCAAGTAAAAGATATCCGCTAAGATCTATTCGCACTGTATATGGAAAGCAAAAGCAGACAAATATACTATTTGTCTGCTTTTGCTATTCTTTCGTGCGTAAGAAGTTTCGGCAAAATAAGAAGTTGATACATATTACAAATTAGAAGTGGAAACACCATAAGGTAAAGCCAGCTTTCTTCGTTCGTTCGCAGCGCAGGGAACCATTCAATTGTCGTTACAACAATCATAAAAAACAGCGCTGGTACAAAAGCCTCTTTATTCGTCTGCTTTTTCTTTGCATACGCCACTAACAACCCTACCGCTAACAAGAACACGCTTAACAAAATATACTTACCTATGCCTTCTCCCGGTTGTTGAAAGAACTTATATCGAAAATAAGCAACGTCAAATAATACAAATAAAACAAATACAATTTGAACCGATTTCCAAAGTGATGCAGATTTAAAAATTCCCAACCCAAATCGGTGAATAGTTAAATATGCAAAAAACCCCATTTGACTAATTAAACTAAAAATAAACCCTACGCCTACGAGCCATGTTAAAACAGCAACAATTTCTCCTATCTTTCCTTGTTGAAATAAGTGACCGTATTCCCCCCAGCGCACCGCAAATCCAACAAAAGCTGTACTTATCCCCCCGACAGCTAACGTGGTTAGAAATAGACGAACCCAATTTCGACTATTCACTTCCATCTCCCCCATAAGTTACAAAATTGTACCTTTTCATAAATTGTACCAATCACGTTTTGAAAAATCTAGAGCTCTTTTATGAATAAAAAACCTTGATTATCTCATATTAAGCGTAAGCATATTAGGAAAGGAGCTCATTACTATGAAAAAGCGACTCATGCTCCTCATTTATATAGGAATGTGTATGCTTTTAGCTACAGCCTGTGCACCGCAAGATGAAGAGAACAATGGTATGGATTATGATCAAACAAAGAAAATGGTTGTTGATATTTTAAAAACAGATGAAGGAAAAAAAGCAGTCGAGGCAATTATGAAAGACCCTTCTGTTAGACAAGATATTTTAATGGATCAAAACGCGATAAAAGATACAATTTCTCAAACCCTAGTCTCAGATAAAGGCGTGGAATTTTGGAAAAAAGCCATGGAGGATCCGAAGTTTGCTGAAAGCTTTGCTAAAAGTTTGGAAAAAGAAAATAAGACGGTCATCAAACAACTGATGAAAGATCCTGAATATCAAGGAATGCTTCAAGATGTTTTAAAGGATCCGGCTATGGAAAAAGAAGTACTGACTGTTTTAAAGAGTAAAGAATATCGCACTTATTTACAAAAGATTATGACCGAAACGTTTGATAGCCCTCTTTATCAATCTAAAATTCAAGACATTCTTTTGAAAGCCGCTGAAGAAACACAAGGTGGACAAAAACAAAGCAGCGACGATGGTGGTTCTTCTTCCTCTGGATCTGATTCAGGCGGAGAACAGCAACAGCAGTGATTAAATACGCATCTCATATGAGGTGCGTATTTAATTATGTCATTTATTTTTATTAAAAAACCTAAATAACTTCTTTATATTTTTTAATACTTAGTATTTTTATTGGAATTGTAAACTTTAATTCTTGGCTTTATGGTAAAATATTAGAAATTAACACAATCGTTTTATAGCAAAAGGAGGGAATTCGATGGAATTTCGCGTTATTAAAACGTTTCAAACCATTGTTCGTTTAGGAAGCTTTCAATTAGCCGCTGAATATTTAAAGTACTCTCAGCCTACCATTACACTGCACATTCAAAAGTTGGAATCCGAACTAGGATTTAAGCTTTTAGAACGAGGAAAAAGCATAAAACTTACTGAAGCAGGTAAAATCTTTTACGAGCGGGCAAATATTTTACTAAAGGAATATGAATATCTAAATAACACCTTAAAGGATTATTCAACAGGCGAAGCTGGCACTATCCGTATAGGTGCTGCAGAGCCTACAGCAAGCAGTCGACTGCCTTCCATTCTCTCATTATTTAAAAAAAGATATCCCAACACAGAAATTAGCTTACTCGTTGCAGACGAAAAGCATCTTCATCAACATATACGCAATCAAGAAATTGATTTCGCGATTGGCACTGTCTCAGAATCGTTCAGAGATATAGAATTTGAGGCACTACTAACGGAAAAACTTGTGCTGCTACTACCATTCAATCATGCTCTAACAAAAAGAAAAACAATCTTTGCAAAAGATTTAATACACGAAACGCTGATTACAGCTGGGCACTCTTCCGTTCAAAAGAAAATTGAGCAGCTAATCTTTGAACGAACAGGCCAACTGCCTGCTAAAGTCCAGTTAGGCACTATTAGCACACTTCAGCATTTTGTAAAAGAAAACTTAGGAGTAGCCGTTGTTCCACAAATAAGCGCAACTCTTCCGCTAGATCAAGTGGTGGTTAAAACGATTCATGACTTGCATGAGGGGCCTGCAATCGGCATTTTAAAGCACCAGTCTCACACCGTAAGTACAGCCGGAAAAACATTTTTAGCTCTCTTAAAACAAAACCTTGCATTTGATTTAAAAAAGGCGCAGATTGAACTCTCTGTATAATAGCAAAAAGCACGCGCTGTTCGAGCGCGTGCTTTTCGTTATTTTCCTGTTGCTGCTTTTTCATTTTCGCAAATAAATGCAATCTTGCTTGCAATCTCTCCATATATTTTACCTAAACGATGCGATTCATCGTAAATGGAAGGTGCAAAATCTTCTTCATTCCAGTCAGGCTGACTTAACGGAAGCTGTCCTAACAGCTCTGTCTGAAGTTCCTCAGCGAGTTTTGGACCTCCGCCTTTACCAAATACATACTCTTTTTCCCCTGTTAGCTGGCTTTCAAAGTAGGCCATATTTTCTACAACTCCGATTACCTCATGATCGGTTTTCAAAGCCATAGCACCCGCTCTAGCTGCAACAAATGCCGCTGTAGGATGTGGTGTTGTAATAATCACTTCTTTACAAGCAGGAAGCATGGAGTGAACGTCTAATGCGACATCACCTGTTCCGGGAGGTAAGTCTAGTAAAAGATAATCTAATTCTCCCCATTCAACTTCTGTAAAAAAGCTCGTCAACATTTTTCCAAGCATAGGTCCTCGCCAGATAACAGGTGAATTATCTTCTACAAAGAAGCCCATGGAAATAACTTTTACTCCGAAACGGTCAACTGGAATAATCTTTTCACCTTCTACTACGGGACGCTGTGTGATTCCCATCATATCTGGGACGCTGAATCCATAAATGTCAGCATCAATTAAACCAACTTTCTTTCCTAAACGAGCTAGAGAAACGGCCAAGTTAACAGAGACTGTTGATTTACCAACGCCTCCTTTACCGCTGGCAATAGCAATAAATTCAGGTGCATTCGGACTAGTTAGTAAGTTGCCAGTATTCGGTTGCTCAGCGCGGTACTGCTGAAGTTCTTCAGGCGTAAACTCAACAAATCGCAGTCCAACCGACTGTACACCTGCTTTTTTTAATTCTTCTACAATCGTGCCTTGAAGGCTCAGCTGTTCACTAGTACCTGTTTTTGCAACAGCAATCTTCAGGCTTATATGCTGTTTTTCAGCTTTAATTGTTATTTCTTTAATCGCATCTGTTTCTGATAGTTTTTTATTTAAAAATGGATCTGTAATTTCCCCTACTACTTCTTTTACTTGCTTTTCCGTTAGCATACTCCCACCACCATGTTAAAATCTATTTATTTATACTATCAAGTATATCATACATATTAGATTTTTCTGAATAGAAGGATGCTATGCTTTTTATTTGGGCTTTTCTCCAGTAAAATACCGGCTGACTCCTTCATAAATGGATTCAGCTAACTTTTTTTGATAGCGTTTCGATTGAAGCATTTTACGTTCTGTAGGATTTGATAAGAATCCTACTTCAACCAAAGCACCTGGTGGCTTAGAATGCTTAAGAAGGTAAAGAGTTTGAATAGCTTTTGCTTCACGGGTCGTATTATCCAGATTATTTCTTAGCTCTTGTTGAATGAGTTTAGCCACTTGCTCGTTTTCTTTTAGGGACCCGTAATAGAAAGTTTGAGCCCCTCTCCATGCAGAGGATGGAATAGCATTCAAGTGAATACTTAAGTACAAATTAGCATTGGATTTATTAATCATCGTTAAGCGATTTTTTAAGTCTTCTACTTTTCTGCGACTGTATCCTCTTGTGTCTTTGGCCGCTAGGTCTTCGTCTTTTTCTCTCGTCATAATAACAAGTGCCCCTTGCTCTTGCAGATAGTCCCGAAGCATCAACGAAATTTTAAGAGTTATTTCTTTTTCAAGCACTTCATCCTCTCCTACGGCTCCTCCATCAACACCGCCATGTCCAGGATCTAGTACAATAACTTTCCCGCTAAGAGGGAGTGAAAGCGAACCGGATGATGTTCTATGATCTATCTGATATTGTACAATGACAAAAAGAACGAGAAGCGCTATAATTGTGCTCATTATTTTTACTTTAGACATTTTATCCCTTCCCTTCTTGCCTCACCTATTTATTTCTATATGGGACAAGAACGGGAATTATGAGTACTTTTTAATGCAAACGTAACCGACGTCTTTTTTCTGCGGTTCGATAACCTTCTTTCCACCAGTCTTGCACATACCCTTGACATAAATAATACAGACCATCTTGATAAAGATCTGTTACAGACATGCTGACGGCTCCGTACAATGTATCAATTAAAAGAGACTCTTCTTGCTTACTGTGCTTCTGAAAATCTTCGTAGCCTTTACCACGTTTACTCACCCGGGCACCTAATAAAAATGATTCGATAGCAATATCAAGACAGTACTCCTCCACATGTTCGTCTCCTAGCATATTCCACTGAAACATGGGATGAAAATAACGGCGCAGCCTCTCTTGAAGCAAATCAAAGGACAGCTCCCTTAGGACTTTGCGTTCATATTTCATTTCTTTTTCATAACGTTTTTCTTTTAAATATGTAACCTCGTTCACTATAACGCCTCCCTTTTTTACATATTGTCTGCACAAGCCTTCGTCTCATACGCAAACAACAAATAAAAAAAGCCTTGGTCCAAAGACCAAGGCTTGAAACGTAATATAAAATTAACGTTTTGAGAATTGTGGTGCACGACGAGCGCCTTTAAGACCGTATTTTTTACGTTCTTTCGCACGAGCGTCACGAGTTAATAGACCAGCACGTTTTAATGTTCCACGGTATTCAGGGTCTGCTTCTAATAAAGCACGAGAGATTCCGTGACGAATAGCGCCAGCTTGACCTGCATAACCTCCACCATTAACGTTTACAAATACGTCATAGTTACCTACAGTTTCAGTTAAAGCAAGTGGTTGTTTTACTACTTCACGTAGTGCAGCAAATGGAATGTATTCTTCGATTTCACGACCGTTGATTGTTACGCGACCGTTACCTGGTACTAAACGTACACGAGCAACAGAGCTTTTACGACGACCAGTTCCGTAATATTGTACCTGTGCCAAGATAATAACCTCCTCTTATTAATTATCCGCGAAGTTCGTAAACTTCTGGTTTTTGTGCTTCATGTGGATGTGTTTCACCAGCATACACATGTAATTTTTTGAACATTTGACGGCCTAGGCTACCTTTTGGAAGCATGCCTTTGATTCCTAATTCAAGCATTTTCTCAGAGTAGTTAGTACGCATTTCTAATGCTGTACGTTGTTTCAAACCACCTGGGTGCATGCTGTGACGGTAATAAATTTTATCAGTTAATTTCTTACCTGTTAGTTCGATTTTTGACGCATTGATAAGGATCACGTGATCACCAGTATCAACATGTGGTGTAAAAGTTGGTTTATGTTTACCGCGTAAGATTGATGCTACTTCACTTGCTAAACGACCTAAAGTTTTACCTTCAGCATCGACAACATACCATTTACGCTCTACTTCGTTTGCTTTCGCCATGAAAGTTGTACGCATGAGTTTCCCTCCTAATTTTCATCATCAATTATAAAATTATTTCAACCTTCTATTTCAACACGATTAATTTCCGGGGCTAACCGTGGGGTTAAAATACATACCATATGATATATTATATCTTTAAGCTACTAATGTCAAGAAAATGTTACACCAGGTTTAGTTGTCATAGAAAACGCGCCATAAATATAGTCCTTGCGAAGGCGCAGTTTTCCCTGCACGAGGACGTGATTTGCTTTCTAGAATATCTTTTATAGCATCTGGTTCAATACGGCCTTGTCCCACTTCTAAAAGCGTTCCAACAAGAATACGAACCATATTATACAGAAAGCCACTTCCAACGAATCTAAACACAAGCTGACTATTCTCTTCATACATATCAATCTTGTAAATCGTACGAATCTTATCTTCCACTTCTGTTCTCGCTGAACAAAAGCTTGTAAAGTCGTGTGTACCGAGTAAATATGTGATGGCTTTTTTCATTTTTGAGTAGTCTAATGGATAAGGGTAATAGTATGCATAAGAACGAGTGAAAGGATTTCGATCTTCGCCGCGCAAAATATGATAGCGATACTCTTTTGAAGTAACGTCATACCGGGCGTGAAAATGTGCATCAACTTCACATACATTCTTCATTACAATATCATCTGGTAGCATTGAATTCAATGCTTTTTTCCACTTATCACATGGAATATTTAGGTTTGTATCAAAATGAATGACTTGCCCCTGTGCATGAACATTTGTGTCCGTTCGTCCAGAGGCGTAAATCGGAACTTTTTTGTTATGCATTTTCTCTAAAACGGCTTCAATCTCCAGTTGAACAGTTCGCTTATTGGGCTGAACTTGATAACCTGAAAAGTGTGTGCCGTCGTATGCAACTATACATTTTAAACGTTTCATCTTTTCACCAAACAATCTTTACGTTCTAATCAGCACTAAAACAACTGCTACTGCCAGCAGAAGTAAAAGCATAATTGTATCTATGCTTCCCCATTTCAATTGACGATACTTTGTACGCCCTTCTCCGCCTTTATAACCCCTTGCCTCCATGGCAATAGCTAGCTCTTCAGCACGCTTAAATGAACCTATAAATAGAGGAACAAGTAAAGGAACAACAGCTTTCAAACGATCCGTAACGGGGCCGCTGCTAAAGTCCACTCCTCGTGCTGTCTGCGCTTTAATAATTTTATCTGTCTCTTCCATCAATGTAGGAATAAAGCGAAGAGAAATGGACATCATTAAAGCTAATTCGTGTACGGGAAGCTTAAGCTTTTTAAATGGATTCAGCAAGCTTTCCATTCCATCTGTTACTTCAATAGGCGTAGTCGTTAAAGTTAGCATCGTCGTAATTAAAATTAAGAACAAGAAGCGCAAGGAAATTAAAACACCTTGAATAAGGCCGCCTTTATAGACAGAAAACCATCCCCATTCAAACAAAAGAGGACCTTCCTTTGTCATAAAAATATGCAAAAGAAACGTGATGATAATAATAAACATAACGGGCTTTAACCCTCTTAAAATAAACGAGACGGGCACTTTACTCATGGCCACTATCATAAGGGTATACACACCTAAAAAAGCATAGCCGATAGGGTTATTTGCTAAAAACACAATTAATACATACGCAAATACGAGAAGCAGCTTGGCCCGGGGATCCATTCGATGGACAACCGAATGCCCCGGCACATACTTACCAATAATGATTGAGTTCATCATAATCGTTCACCTTGCTGCATAAGGTGCTGCACTTTCTCTACCACCTCAGAAAAGGTAATAACCGTATCCGATGCTTCAAGCTGAAATTTCTCTTGCAGCTTCAGCATAAAGCGAAGCGATTCTGGAACATCCAATCCATATTCTTTTAACTGCGTATGCTGACCAAATACTTCTCTAGGTGACCCTTTCATCGCAATCGTTCCCTTATTCATCACAATTAGCTCATCTGCGTACATAGCTGCATCTTCCATGCTGTGAGTCACGAGAATCGTCGTCAAGCCTTTTTCTTTATGAAGACGATAAATCATATTCATAATTTCTTGACGCCCTCTAGGGTCCAATCCAGCAGTTGGCTCATCTAAAATTAGCACATTAGGATTCATCGCTAGAATACCTGCTATCGCTACACGACGCATTTGTCCACCACTCAAATCAAAAGGAGATCTGGCGAGAATGTCTTCTGGCAACCCTACTAACTTGATAAGCTCTCTTGCTTTTTGCTTTGCTTCTTTTTCCGAAACGCCATAATTCATTGGTCCAAAAGCTATATCTTTTTCCACCGTTTCTTCAAAAAGCTGATGTTCTGGAAATTGAAACACCACGCCTACTTGCTGACGAATAGCTTTTAAATTCTTTTCTTTTCGATTGGCTTTAATGGTGCGCTCACCGATTTGAATTTCACCAGCAGTTGGCTTCAATAAGGCATTCAGATGCTGTATGATTGTTGATTTCCCAGAACCAGTATGGCCAATAACAGCCAAAAATGTACCTGATTGAATGTTTAAATTTAAGTCATGTAGAGCAATTCGTTCAAATGGTGTATTAACTTGATAACGGTGCTCTACTTCTTTGAATATAATGTCCATAGTTCGTCCACCAAGTCCTCATCTGTTAAATGAATTTTTGATAAAGGAATTCCTACGGAAGCAAAACGATGGCTTAGTTTAACGGAAAACGGCAAGTCTAGTCCAATATCCGTTAACTTGGAACCTAATGCAAATACTTCGCGTGGAGTACCTGTTGCATAGATCTTCCCTTTGTTCATCACAACGACTCTGTCAGCCATTGCTACTTCATCTAAATCGTGAGTAATTGAAATAACCGTCAGTTGTTTTTCTTCTTTTAATTTTCTAACAGTTTCAAGTACTTCAGTTCGCCCAATAGGATCTAACATAGATGTTGCTTCATCTAGAATGATGACAGATGGCTGTACGGCAATTATACCCGCAATGGCCACACGCTGTTTTTGTCCACCTGATAGCTGATGAGGCTCTTGATCCAGAAAAGCACTCATATTGACCATTTCGATTGCTTCAGGTATACGTTTTTCCATAATCTCAAATGGAATCCCGTTGTTTTCAAGCCCAAAAGCAATATCGTCTTGAACGGTTGAGCCAACAAATTGATTATCTGGATTTTGAAACACCATTCCAATCTGCTTGCGCACATCCCATATTGTTTCTTCAGATAAAAGAGTATCGCCCACTCGAACCGTTCCTTTTTCAGGTAGCAAAAGGCCGTTTAGAATTCGTGCCAGCGTCGACTTACCAGATCCATTATGTCCAGCTATCGCTAACCATTCACCTTTATAAGCAGAGAGAGAAAGGTGATCTAATGTTAGGTCTGCTTCAGGATCATATCGAAAGCATAAATCTTTTACCTCTAAAGACATTTCTTTCAACGCTATCTTCCTCTCAGCTTTTTCTATTGCAGCATTGCCTACATTGATTTTTTACGCTATTTACCCAGTTTTAGGTATAAAAAAAGGGCAACGACTAGTTACACACTGTCTCGCCCTTTTCTATCTGTATTAAAAATATTAAACTAATTCAATGATAACCATTGGAGCACCGTCACCACGGCGAGGTCCAACTTTTAAGATACGAGTGTAACCGCCTTGGCGATCTTCGTAGCGAGTAGCAATATCGCTGAATAGTTTTTGTAAAGCGCTTTGACCAGCTTCTTCGTTAGCTACTTCATTACGGATGTAAGATGCAGCTTGACGACGAGCGTGTAGATCTCCACGTTTACCTAAAGTAATCATTTTTTCAACAGTTGAACGTAATTCTTTTGCACGAGCTTCAGTTGTCTCAATGCGTTCACTGATGATTAAATCAGTTGTTAAATCACGAAGAAGCGCCTTGCGTTGTGCGCTTGTACGACCTAATTTACGGTAAGACATGTGAGGTCCCCTCCTTTGTTAAGTAGTTAAACAGGTAGATATAATCAGTCGTCCTTACGTAGACCCAAACCTAATTCTTCAAGTTTAGCTTTAACTTCTTCTAAAGATTTACGGCCTAAGTTACGAACTTTCATCATATCTTCTTCTGTTTTATTAGCAAGCTCTTGTACAGTATTGATGCCTGCTCGTTTTAAGCAGTTGTAAGAACGAACAGATAAATCCAGTTCCTCGATCGTCATCTCTAGAACTTTTTCTTTCTGGTCTTCTTCTTTTTCTACCATAATCTCTGCTTTTTGAGCTTCATCTGTTAAGTTAACGAAGATATTTAAGTGTTCAGTTAGAATCTTTGCACCTAAAGCAACAGCTTTTTCTGGCTCGATGCTACCGTCAGTCCAAACATCCAACGTTAACTTATCGTAATTTGTCATTTGACCAACACGAGTATTCTCTACATAATACGATACGCGAGTAACAGGCGTATAGATTGAATCAATTGGAAGTACACCAATTGGTTGGTCTTCACGCTTGTTAGCATCGGCAGGATTATAACCTCGACCTGTGCGAGCAGTAAGTCTCATACGGAAATGAGCATCTGACTCAAGTGTTGCAATATGAAGATCCGGATTTAGAACTTCGATATCGCTGTCTGCTTGAATGTCAGCAGCCGTTACTGTACCAGGACCTTTAACATCGATCTCAAGTGTTTTCTCTTCATCAGAGTAAATCTTTAACGCTAACTTTTTAACGTTTAAAATGATGTTTGTTACATCTTCAACAACTCCAGGAACTGTTGAAAATTCATGTAATACACCTTCAATTTGAATAGATGTTACAGCTGCACCAGGGAGTGAGGATAATAGGATACGACGTAAGGAGTTACCCAAAGTAGTACCATATCCACGCTCAAGTGGTTCGACGACGAATTTACCGTACTTTCTATCATCGCTGATTTCTACCGTTTCGATTTTTGGCTTTTCAATCTCTATCAATATAAACCCTCCTTCAAAACGTCGAAACCTCGGCTAGACGGCTGATTTCTCAAATGCCTAACCGAAATTCCCTATTAGACAGTTCCCGAATGTGCACAACAAATGGAAAACATTTCGTTGCATGAATAAATTCTACACCATCATCATTATAGACAACGAAATAGAATCTATACATATTAATTATACACGACGACGTTTTGGTGGGCGGCATCCGTTGTGAGGTACAGGAGTAACATCTTTAATAGCTGTTACTTCTAAACCTGCAGCTTGAAGAGCACGGATAGCTGCTTCACGACCAGCACCAGGGCCTTTAACTGTAACTTCAAGAGTTTTCATTCCGTTATCCATAGAAACTTTAGCAGCAGTTTCAGCAGCCATTTGCGCAGCAAATGGAGTAGATTTACGAGAACCTCTGAAGCCAAGTGCGCCTGCACTAGACCAAGCAATCGCATTACCGTGAACATCTGTAATTGTTACAATAGTGTTGTTAAACGTTGAGCGAATATGAGCTACACCAGCTTCAATATTCTTTTTCACGCGACGTTTACGTGTATTAGTTTTACGTGCCATCTGTTAATGACCTCCCTTACTAATTATTTCTTCTTGTTCGCTACAGTACGGCGTGGGCCTTTACGTGTACGAGCATTGTTTTTACTGTTTTGACCACGAACTGGTAAACTACGACGGTGGCGGATACCACGGTATGAACCAATCTCAATTAAACGTTTGATGTTTAAAGAAACTTCACGACGAAGATCGCCTTCTACTTTATAGCTATCTAAAATATCACGAATTTTACCTAATTCTTCTTCTGTTAAGTCACGAACGCGAGTATCTTCAGAAACTCCAGCTTCAGCTAGAACTTTTTCAGCAGTTGGACGACCAATACCGAAAATGTATGTTAATGAAATTACTACACGCTTGTCACGAGGAATATCAACACCAGCAATACGTGCCATATGAATAGTGCACCTCCTTATTGATTAACCTTGTTTTTGTTTATGCTTAGGGTTTTCACAAATTACCATTACTTTACCTTTTCTACGGATAACTTTACATTTTTCGCAGATTGGTTTAACTGATGGTCTGACTTTCATGTTTCATACCTCCTTGATAGTACGGAGTGCATAGGTTTTATTTGAAACGGTACGTAATTCTACCGCGAGTTAAATCGTATGGTGACAATTCTACAGTTACTTTATCACCAGGTAAGATTCGAATGAAATGCATGCGAATTTTTCCTGATACGTGAGCAAGTACTGTATGACCATTTTCTAATTCTACCTTGAACATAGCGTTAGGTAAAGTTTCAGCAACTGTACCTTCAACTTCAATTACATCGTCTTTTGCCATTAAAGTGCTCTCCTTTCTTTGAAACAGTAACAAGCTATCATTAAACGACTTAAAAAGAACCTGTTCTGAACATCCGGAGATCGTAATCATTAAATTCAAGATGATTGACGCTAATATACATCTTTACCATTTTAACAGCAATTCAGACGAAAAACGATCATCGTGAATTTAGATAATTACTGTTTACTGTCCAGTGCATCTAGCGAGGAATGGATAGAGATAACATCCTTTAACATTACAATGCTGTCAGAATTTCATATCCCGTCTCAGTAATTGCAATAGTATGTTCGAAGTGCGCACACATTTTACCATCTACTGTGACAACTGTCCAGTTATCAGGTAATGTTTTTACATATCGCATACCAGCATTCACCATTGGCTCAACTGCCAATACCATGCCTGGACGTAGACGCGGTCCTTTATTCGGTGGACCATAATGAGGTACTTGCGGATCTTCATGTAAGTCTTTGCCGACCCCATGGCCAACATATTCTCTTACAATCGAAAAGTTACGTGATTCTGCGTACTGTTGAATAGCATGTGAAATATTCGACAAACGCTCACCCGGCTTAGCTTCTGCTAATCCCTTGTAGAGAGATTGCTCAGTCACATTAAGCAGCTCTTGATTTTCTAATGAAATCTTTCCTACTCCATATGTCCAAGCTGAATCACCGTGATAGCCACCGAATTTAGCTCCGATGTCTAAACTGATGATATCTCCTTCATTAAGCTTGCGTTCACCCGGAATACCATGAACTAATTCTTCATTCACAGAAGCACATACACTGCCGCGAAAACCATTATACCCTTTAAAAGACGGAATTGCATCATGTTGACGAATAAAATTTTCAGCAATTGCATCCAATTCTATAGTCGTAATACCTGGAGCGATATGCTTTTTTAACTCTAGATGAGTTAAAGCCACGATTCGTCCAGCTTCACGCATGACCTCAATTTCCTCTGGTGTCTTGCAAATGATCATTGCTTAACCCCAGCAAGTAATTGACGAACATCCTCAAACACAATGTTAATATCTTGATTACCATTAATATTGCGTAGATAACCTTTTTCTTGATAGAAATCAAGTAGAGGTTGAGATTGTTTAACATTAACTGAAAGTCTAGTTGAAACCGTCTCAGCATTGTCATCTGCACGTTGGTAAAGCTCTCCGCCACATTTGTCACAAACTCCTTCTTTCGCAGGAGGATTGAATACTAAGTGGTAAGTAGCTCCGCAATCTTTACAAATGCGGCGTCCAGTAAGACGCTCCATTAAAATGCTTTGATCTACATCAATATTAATCACATAATCAATTTGCTTGTTTAGTTCTTTTGTAATTGTTTCAAGAGCTTCTGCTTGGGCTACTGTTCTTGGGAAGCCATCAAGTAAAAAGCCGTTTTCACAATCTTGTTTGTTTAAACGCTCGCGCACAATTCCAATTGTTACTTCATCAGGAACAAGGTTACCTTGGTCCATAAATGATTTAGCTTTTAAACCTAGTTGCGTTCCTTCTTTAATTGCAGCTCGGAACATATCTCCTGTTGAGATATGAGGGATATCGTAATGCTCAACGATTTTTTCTGCTTGAGTACCTTTCCCAGCACCAGGAAGGCCCATTAACACTAAATTCATTTCTTGCTTCCCCCTCAGTATCTTATCCGTTTAATGGGAAAGCAGCTTGCTTCCCACTAAACAGCTTTACTTAATAAATCCCTTATAATGGCGTTTCACTAATTGACTCTCAAGCTGTTTCATTGTCTCAAGAGCTACACCGACAACAATTAACAAACTAGTACCGCCGATCTGAGCAGATGATGGTAAGTTTGCAATTTTGATGAACAGAACCGGCAACACAGCAATTAACGCAAGGAATATCGAACCGATTAATGTCAGACGATATAACACTTTCGTTAAATAAGCTTGTGTGCTTTTACCAGGACGGATTCCTGGGATGTAGCCACCTTGCTTTTTCAAGTTCTCTGCTACTTGTTCAGGGTTAACTTGAACAAATGTATAGAAGTAACAAAAAGCAATGATTAACGCTACATACACTATCATACCAATTGGCTTAGTATAGTCAAATGTATTCTGAATCCACGTCGTTACATCATTTGGACCGAAAAATGATGCAATTGTTGGTGGTGTGATAATAAATGAAACTGCAAAGATAACAGGAATAACCCCAGCTGCATTTACTTTTAACGGTAAATGAGTGGATTGACCTCCAACAGGATTACGACCAGCTGAACCCTTTGCATATTGAATAGGAATTTTTCGTAGCGCTTGTTGGAAGTAAATAACCCCAACAATAATAGCTAAAACTGCAATCGCAATTAAAACTACCGTTACGATACGAATGAATAATTGATCCCCAACGTCTTCAAATTGCTGTGCATAAATTTGATTTAATGTTGTCGGAATACCAGCTGCAATCCCAGCAAAGATAATGATGGAAATACCGTTACCTACGCCTTTTGCAGTAATCTGCTCTCCTAACCACATTAAGAAGGCAGTACCTGCCGTTAACACTGTAGCAATTAGAAGATACGTAGAAATTCCTGGATTAGCGATCAATTGTCCGCCCGAAATATTGTTGAATCCTATAGACATACCTAAAGCCTGGATAAATCCAAGCACAATTGTTCCATAACGAGTTACTTGAGCTAATTTACGGCGCCCAACATCTCCCTGCTTTGACCATTCTGTAAACTTAGGTACAACATCCATCTGCAATAATTGGACGATGATGGATGCTGTAATATAAGGCATAATGCCCATAGCAAGAATGGAGAAGTTTTTTAACGCGCCGCCGCCAAATGTATTCAGAACCCCGAATACATTTAACCCATCTTGCAATTTTAGTACATCCGTATTAACACTTGGTACAGGAATAAATGTACCAATTCGGAAGACAATTAACATTAACAAAGTGAAAAAGATTTTTTGTCTTATTTCACGCACGCGCATTAAATTGGAGATTGTTTGAAACATTAGATCACCTCAACTGTACCGCCAGCAGCTTCGATAGCTTCTTTAGCAGTTGAAGAGAATTTAGCAGCTTTAACAGTTAGCTTAGAGTTTAATGTACCGTTTCCTAGTACTTTAACGCCAGCTTTTGCTTTGCTTACTAAACCAGTTTCGATTAATAATTCTGGTGTTACTTCAGTTCCATCTTCAAAACGGTTAAGAGCTTCTAAATTAACGATCGCGTATTCTTTGCGATTGATATTAGTGAACCCACGTTTTGGAAGACGACGGAATAAAGGAGTTTGACCACCTTCGAAGCCAGGTCTTACGCCACCGCCAGAGCGAGCGTTTTGCCCTTTGTGACCTTTACCTGAAGTTTTTCCGTTACCTGAACCAGTACCACGACCTACACGGTTACGTACTTTACGTGAACCTTCAGCTGGTTTCAATTCATGAAGTTTCATTCCGGAGCACCTCCTTAGAGTGACAATTTATACTTATTGCTCTTTTACTGTAACAAGGTGAGCTACTTTGTTAATCATTCCGCGAATTGCAGGATTATCGTCTTGAACGACAGTTTGATTTAACTTACGTAGGCCAAGTGTACGAACAGTTACACGTTGATCTTCTGGACGACCAATTACGCTACGAGTAAGGGTAATTGCTAGTTTGTTTGCCATTCCATATCCCTCCCTTATCCTAACAGTTCTTCTACAGTCTTGCCACGTAGTTTTGCAACATCTTCAGCACGTTTTAGGTTAGCTAAACCGTTAAGAGTTGCACGTACCATGTTGATTGGAGTGTTTGAACCTAAAGATTTAGATAGAATATCACTTACTCCACCCAATTCTAGTACCGCACGAACTGGGCCACCAGCGATAACTCCTGTACCTTCAGAAGCAGGTTTTAAGAAAATTTGACCTGCACCAAATTGTCCAAGGATTTCGTGTGGAATAGTTGTACCAACCATAGGTACAGTAATTAAGTTTTTCTTCGCATCTTCAATTGCTTTACGGATTGCATCTGGTACCTCTTGTGCTTTACCAGTACCGAATCCAACGTGACCGTTTTTGTCACCAACTACAACTAATGCAGCGAAGCGGAAACGACGTCCACCTTTCACAACTTTAGCTACGCGGTTAACGGTAACAACACGTTCTTCAAGCTCTAATTTATTTGGATCAATACGACGCATGATTTTCCCTCCTTTTACAATTAGAATTGTAATCCAGCTTCACGAGCAGCGTCAGCTAATGCTTTAACACGGCCATGATATAAATAACCGCCACGGTCGAATACTACTTCGTTTACACCTTTTTCTACTGCGCGTTTAGCGACTAATTCGCCAACTTTGATAGCAGCTTCAGTGTTACCAGTGCTTTCTAAAGTCAGGTCTTTATCTAACGTTGAAGCACTTGCGATTGTTACTGAATTTAAATCGTCGATAACTTGTGCGTAAATATGTTGATTAGAACGGAACACGTTTAAACGCGGACGAGTTGCAGTTCCAGATAACTTCGCACGAACACGAGCATGTCTTTTTTTACGAACTTTGTTTTTATCAAGCTTCGTGATCATTTCGGGCACTCCTTTCTTTTACCTAACCGGCATTACTTCTTAGCAGTTTTACCTTCTTTACGACGTACATATTCGCCTTCGTAACGAATACCTTTACCTTTGTAAGGCTCTGGTGGACGAACGTCACGAATATTTGCAGCTAATGCACCTACGCGTTCTTTATCAATACCTTTAATAACGATCTTAGTTTGAGAAGGAACTTCGATTTCGATTCCTGTTTCAGGAGTAATCTCAACTGGGTGAGAGTATCCAACGCTCAATACTAATTTGCTACCAGATTTTTGTGCACGGTAACCTACACCGACTAATTCTAAACCACGTTCGAATCCTTTAGTAACACCTTCAACCATGTTACCTAAAAGGCTACGAGTAGTTCCGTGAAGAGCGCGGTGCTCTTTATTGTCACTAGGACGATTAACAACTAATACGTTGTCTTCAACTTTAATTTCGATTTCAGGGTGGAATGTACGAGTTAATTCACCCTTTGGTCCTTTTACAGTTACAGTGTTGCTCTCGTTCGTAACTGTAACACCTGCTGGAAGTTCTAAAGGCTTTTTACCAACACGTGACATAGTTACACCTCCATTCACATTTAAAACTTATTACCAAACGTACGCTAATACTTCTCCACCAGCTTGCTTTTGACGAGCTTCTTTGTCAGTTAAAACACCTTGAGAAGTAGAAACGATTGCGATACCTAAACCGTTAAGTACACGTGGTACTTCGTTATTTTTTGCATAAACACGTAGACCAGGTTTACTGATACGTTTTAAGCCTGTAATTACACGTTCGTTATTTGAACCGTATTTTAAGAAGATACGGATAATACCTTGTTTGTTGTCTTCGATGTATTCTACATCACGTACGAAACCCTCACGCTTAAGGATTTCTGCAATTTGCTTCTTAATGTTAGAAGCAGGAACTTCAATTTTCTCATGACGAACCATGTTCGCATTGCGGATACGAGTTAGTAAATCTGCAATAGGATCAGTCATTACCATATTAATTTACCTCCTTCCCAAACTTGGGTTTTACCAACTAGCTTTTTTAACACCAGGAATTTGACCTTTATAAGCAAGCTCACGGAAACAAATACGGCAAAGCTTGAATTTACGTAGTACTGAGTGTGGACGTCCACAACGTTCGCAACGTGTATACTCTTGTACTTGGAATTTTTGCTGGCGTTTTTGCTTCGCAATCATTGATTTTTTAGCCACATTTTCGCCTCCTCTGCTTAACGTTGGCAGTTATTACTTCTGGAATGGCATACCGAACTGAGTTAAAAGCTCACGAGCTTCTTCATCAGTGTTTGCTGTTGTAACAATAACGATATCCATACCACGAACTTTAGTTACTTTATCATAATCGATCTCTGGGAAGATCAATTGTTCTTTAACACCTAACGTGTAGTTTCCACGACCATCAAATGCTTTTTTAGATACACCACGGAAATCACGCACACGTGGAAGTGATACTGATACTAGTTTATCGAAGAATTCGTACATACGCTCGCCGCGTAAAGTAACTTTCGCACCGATTGGCATACCTTCACGAAGACGGAAACCAGCGATAGATTTTTTCGCACGAGTTACAACAGGTTTTTGACCAGTGATTTCAGCTAGTTCTTCAACAGCGTTATCTAAAGCTTTTGAGTTAGAAACAGCATCACCGATACCCATGTTGATTACGATCTTGTCGATTTTTGGCACTTGCATTACAGATTCATAATTAAACTTGCTAACTAGAGCAGGAGTAATCTCTTTTGTAAATTTCTCTTTAAGACGGTTCATGTGAACTAAACCTCCCTTCACATTTCATTAATTATTTATCTAAAGTTTCACCAGATTTTTTTGCTACACGTACCTTTTTGCCATCGATAACTTGGTACCCAACACGAGTTGGCTCACCAGATTTAGGATCCAACGGCATTACGTTTGATACGTGGATAGGTGCCTCTTGGCTAACGATTCCACCTTGTGGATTTACTTGAGAAGGTTTAGAGTGTTTTTTCACAACGTTCACACCTTCAACAAGTACACGGTCTTTCTTTGGGAAAGCTGCAAGTACTTCACCTTGCTTACCTTTGTCTTTACCAGAGATAACCACTACTTTGTCGCCCTTTTTAACATGCATCCTATTCGCACCTCCTTAAAAGGCATTTTGTATTTGTTCTATATATCAATTAGATAACTTCTGGAGCTAATGATACGATCTTCATGAAGTTGTTATCACGTAATTCACGAGCAACTGGTCCGAAGATACGAGTACCACGTGGTCCTTTGTCGTCACGGATGATTACGCAAGCATTTTCGTCGAAACGGATGTAAGAACCGTCAGTACGGCGAACACCACTTTTTGTACGTACAACAACAGCTTTAACAACGTCACCTTTTTTAACAACGCCTCCTGGTGTTGCTTGTTTCACCGTACAAACGATAACATCACCAATGTTTGCTGTCTTACGACCTGAACCACCAAGTACTTTAATAGTAAGTACCTCACGTGCACCAGAGTTGTCTGCAACTTTTAAACGAGATTCTTGTTGAATCATGTACGAAACCTCCCTTCGGATGAATCATTCTTATCCGATCTATCTTAACTATTAGATGATAACAGCTTTTTCTACAACTTCTACTAGACGGAAACGTTTAGTAGCTGATAACGGACGAGTTTCCATGATCTTCACGATATCGCCTAGTTGAGCTGTATTGTTTTCATCGTGAGCTTTGAATTTCTTTGAGTATTTTACACGCTTGCCATAAAGCGAATGCTTTTTGTAAGTTTCAACAAGAACAGTAACAGTCTTATCCATTTTGTCAGAAACTACGCGGCCAGTGTAAACTTTACGTTGGTTGCGTTCACTCATTCTGAAAGCCTCCTCTCAGACTTAATTATTTATTAGCAGCAATCTCTCTTTCACGAACTACAGTTTTCATACGAGCGATCGATTTGCGCACTTCGCGAATACGAGTAGTATTCTCTAATTGTCCAGTCGCTAATTGGAAACGAAGGTTAAACAACTCTTCTTTTAAAGCCTTAACTTTTTGTTCAATTTCAGCAGTGGTAAGGTCACGAATTTCATTAGCTTTCATTAGAATCACCACCAATTTCTTCACGTTTTACAAACTTACATTTTACAGGTAGCTTGTGTGCAGCTAAACGTAAAGCTTCACGTGCAACCTCTTCAGATACACCTGAAATTTCAAACATTACTTTTCCAGGTTTAACAACTGCTACCCAACCTTCAGGAGCACCTTTACCAGAACCCATTCGGACTTCTAGAGGCTTAGCAGTATAAGGTTTAGAAGGGAAAATTTTAATCCATACTTTACCGCCACGTTTCATGTAACGAGTCATTGCGATACGAGCAGCTTCGATTTGACGGTTTGTAATCCAAGAAGCTTCAGTAGCTTGTAAACCGAATTCACCGAAATGTACTTCCGTACCACCTTTAGCGCGTCCACGCATTTTTCCGCGGTGTTCGCGACGATATTTAACGCGTTTTGGTAATAACATAATTATTTTCCTCCTTCCTCAGTTTTCTTTTTAGTAGGAAGAACCTCTCCACGATAGATCCATACTTTCACACCAAGTTTACCATAAGTAGTATCTGCTTCAGCGTGAGCATAGTCAATATCAGCGCGAAGTGTATGAAGTGGAACTGTACCTTCACTGTAATATTCAGAACGAGCAATATCAGCTCCGCCTAAACGACCAGATACCATTGTTTTGATACCTTGTGCGCCAGCACGCATGCTACGTTGGATAGCTTGCTTTTGAGCACGACGGAATGATACACGGTTCTCAAGTTGGCGAGCGATGTTTTCAGCTACTAGTTTAGCATCTAAATCTGCTCGTTTAATTTCAAGGATGTTAATGTGTACACGCTTGCCTGTTAATTGGTTAAGAGCTTTACGAAGTGATTCTACTTCAGTACCACCTTTACCAATTACCATACCAGGTTTTGCAGTGTGGATCGTTACGTTTAAGCGGTTAGCAGCGCGTTCGATTTCAACTTTAGAAACAGCTGCATCGTTTAAACGTTTAGCGATATATTCACGTACTTTTAAGTCTTCATGTAATAAGTCAGCGTAGTCTTTGCCAGCGAACCATCTTGATTCCCAATCACGGATGACACCGACGCGAAGACCGACCGGATTTACCTTTTGACCCATGAATTATCCCTCCTTCTTTTCTGATACCACGATTGTGATGTGGCTTGTGCGCTTGTTAATTTGGCTTGCACGTCCCATAGCGCGTGGACGGAAACGTTTTAAAGTTGGACCTTCGTTAACAAAAGCGTCAGTAATAACTAAATTGTTAGCGTCCATTTCATAATTGTGTTCTGCATTGGCAATAGCAGATTTTAATACTTTCTCAACGACTGGAGAAGCAGCCTTTGGCGTGTGAAGTAGCACTGCTAGCGCTTCACCCACTTGCTTACCTCGAATTAAATCTACAACTAAACGAACTTTACGAGGAGCAATACGTACTGTTCTCGCGACAGCTTTAGCTTGCATTTAAAAGCCTCCTCTCATATTAGCGTCTTGTTTTCTTATCATCACTTGCGTGACCTTTGTAAGTACGAGATGGTGCGAATTCACCAAGTTTGTGACCTACCATGTCTTCAGTAACATAAACTGGTACATGTTTACGACCGTCATATACAGCAATTGTATGACCAATGAACTGAGGGAAGATAGTTGAACGACGAGACCAAGTTTTTACTACTTGCTTGCTGTCAGTTTCGTTTAACTTCTCAATTTTGTTGATTAAATGGTCATCTACAAAAGGTCCTTTCTTTAAGCTGCGACCCATAAATGAACCTCCCTTCGTGATTGTCCTACGGTTCGTTTGAACCGTAGCTCAATCCCGTTATTTTTTACGACGACGAACGATAAATTTATCGGATTTGTTTTTCTTCTTACGAGTTTTGTAACCAAGTGTTGGTTTACCCCATGGACTCATTGGAGACTTACGTCCGATTGGAGCACGTCCTTCACCACCACCGTGTGGGTGATCGTTAGGGTTCATTACAGAACCACGTACAGTTGGACGGATACCTAACCAACGAGAACGACCGGCTTTACCGATGTTGATTAACTCGTGTTGTTCGTTACCAACTTGACCTACTGTTGCACGACAAGTTGCAAGAATCATGCGTACTTCACCAGAAGTTAAACGTACTAATACGTATTTACCTTCTTTACCAAGTACTTGAGCAGATGTACCTGCAGAACGAACTAATTGTCCACCTTTACCAGGTTTCAATTCGATGTTGTGTACTACTGTACCAACAGGAATGTTAGCTAAAGGAAGCGCGTTACCTACTTTAATGTCAGCTTCAGGACCTGACATAACTTCTAAACCTACTTTTAGGTTTTTAGGAGCAAGGATGTAACGTTTTTCACCATCAGCATAATGAATTAATGCGATGTTAGCTGAACGGTTTGGATCATATTCGATTGTAGCAACGCGTCCAGGTATTCCATCTTTATCGCGTTTAAAATCGATGATACGGTATTGACGCTTGTGCCCACCACCTTGGTGACGAACAGTCAATTTACCTTGGTTGTTACGACCACCTTTTCTCTTGACAGGTGCAAGTAACGATTTTTCTGGTTTGTCAGTAGTAATTTCAGCGAAATCAGAAACTGACATGCCACGACGACCATTTGAGGTTGGTTTATACTTTTTAATCGCCATCTCAATTTCCCTCCTTCTCTAGTAATCTTAAGCTTCGAAGAATTCGATTTCGTTGCTCTCTTGAGTTAGTGTTACTACCGCTTTACGACGACGGTTAGTAAGACCACTGTAGCGACCTACACGCTTGAATTTACCTTTGTAGTTCATGATGTTTACTTTTTCAACTTTTACGTCAAAGATTTTTTCGATAGCATCTTTAACCTCAGTTTTATTAGCTCTTACATCAACATCAAACGTATATTTTTTCTCAGCCATTAAGTCTGTTGAACGTTCTGTAATTACGGGGCGCTTAATAATATCACGAGGATCTTTCATTATGCAAGCACCTCCTCTACTTTTTCAACTGCGTCTTTAGTGATTACAAGCTTATCATGGTTCATAACGTCTAATACGCTTAAACCATTAGCTGCAACAACTGTTACACCAGGAATATTACGTGCTGAAAGTGCAACGTTTTCGTTAAGATCAGCAGTTACTACTAATGCTTTGCGTTCTACTGTTAGGTTTTTAAGAACTGCTACCATTTCTTTTGTTTTTGGAGCATCAAAAGAAAGAGCTTCAAGAACAACGATGCTGTTATCTTGAACTTTAGTTGATAATGCAGACTTAATTGCTAAACGACGAACTTTTTTAGGTAATTTGTAGCTATAGCTTCTTGGAACTGGACCAAATACTACGCCACCACCACGCCATTGTGGAGAACGGATAGATCCTTGACGAGCACGACCAGTACCTTTTTGACGCCATGGCTTACGGCCACCGCCTCTTACTTCAGAACGATTTTTAACTTTAGAAGTACCTTGACGTTGAGATGCACGTTGCATTACGATCGCGTMGAAAAGTACTTTGTTGTTTGGTTCGATACCGAAAACGGCATCTTGAAGTTCGATTTCTCCAACGTTTTCACCGTTTTGGTTAAACAATGCTACTTTTGGCATTGGTTATTCCTCCTTTCTCGAAGAATTATTATTTAGATTTAACTGCAGATTTAACAGTAACTAGAGATTTTCTAGCTCCTGGCACGTTACCTTTTACTAATAAAAGATTGCGTTCTGCGTCAACTTTAACGATTGATAAGTTTTGCACAGTGATGCGCTCTCCACCCATGCGTCCTGGTAATAATTTACCTTTGAATACGCGGTTTGGAGCTACAGGACCCATTGAACCTGGGCGACGGTGGTAGCGAGAACCATGAGACATAGGTCCGCGAGATTGTCCGTGGCGTTTAATAGCACCTTGGAAACCTTTACCTTTTGAGATTCCTGTTACATCAATTACATCGCCTTCTGCGAAAATATCAACCTTGACTTCTTGACCAACTTCATATGCTGAAGCGTCCACACCGCGTAACTCACGGATGAAGCGCTTAGGAGCAGTATTAGCTTTAGTAGCATGTCCTTTTGCAGGTTTGTTAGATAGTTTTTCACGGATATCTTCGAAACCTAATTGGATTGCTTCGTAACCGTCTGTCTCAGCGTTTTTAACTTGAAGAACTACGTTAGCAGAAGCTTCAATTACTGTTACTGGGATCAAGTCACCATTTTCAGCAAATACTTGAGTCATACCGATCTTTCTTCCTAAGATTCCTTTGGCCATTAGTCACACCTCCTAAGTATCTTTTCATTCTTTATTTTAAATTAAAGTTTAATTTCGATATCTACACCAGATGGTAAGTCTAAACGCATTAATGAATCAACAGTTTGTGGTGTTGGATTCACGATATCAATTAAGCGTTTATGCGTGCGCATTTCGAACTGCTCACGAGAATCTTTATATTTGTGTACTGCACGTAGAATTGTATAAATTGATTTTTCAGTCGGTAATGGAATCGGACCAGATACAGCCGCACCAGAACGTTTTGCAGTTTCTACGATTTTCTCAGCAGATTGATCAAGAATTCTGTGATCATATGCTTTTAAACGAATGCGAATTTTTTCTTTTGCCATTATTTTCCCTCCTTTTTCGCCTATTTTACAATAGACATTCTCCGCGGAAATTTCCCCACACTCGCCATGGCAAAGCGGCCGGGTGTGTCGGCAACCTTCCGCATCATCGCAGTCAAAGACCAACATTTTTATTATACTAAAAATGGGTTCATATTGCAACAATAAAGTTAAAAAACTTTTTTATGTGTCGCACACTTTTTTCATTATATATAAAAGGAGATCATTTTGCAAGTGTAATAGTAAAAACTATCTTTACCTTTTATCACCAAATAAAAAAGGAGTAGGTTACCCTACTCCCTTTACTGAAACGAGAAATTACTCGCTGATTTTAGCTACAACGCCAGCGCCTACTGTACGTCCACCTTCACGGATTGAGAATTTAGTACCTTCTTCAATCGCGATTGGAGCGATAAGTTCAACAGTCATTTCGATGTTGTCGCCAGGCATTACCATTTCTACGCCTTCAGGTAAGTTACAAATACCAGTTACATCAGTTGTACGGAAGTAGAACTGTGGACGGTAGTTTGTGAAGAATGGAGTGTGACGTCCACCTTCGTCTTTAGAAAGAACGTATACTTYAGCAGTAAATTTAGTGTGTGGAGTGATTGAGCCTGGTTTAGCTAATACTTGTCCACGTTGGATTTCTTCACGTGCTACACCACGAAGTAAAGCACCGATGTTGTCGCCAGCTTCAGCATAGTCAAGAAGCTTACGGAACATTTCTACACCTGTTACAGTAGTAGATTTTGGCTCTTCAGTTAAACCGATGATGTCGATAACGTCACCAACTTTAACTTGTCCACGCTCTACACGACCTGTAGCAACTGTACCACGACCAGTGATTGAGAATACGTCCTCAACTGGCATCATGAATGGTTTTTCAGTGTCACGTTCTGGAGTTGGGATGTACTCATCAACAGCGTCCATAAGCTCGATGATTTTAGCTTCCCAATCAGCTTCGCCTTCAAGAGCTTTAAGAGCAGAACCTTTGATTACTGGTACATCGTCACCAGGGAAGTCGTATTCAGAAAGAAGGTCACGTACTTCCATTTCTACTAATTCAAGTAGCTCTTCGTCGTCTACCATGTCACATTTGTTTAAGAATACAACTAGGTAAGGTACACCTACTTGACGAGAAAGAAGGATGTGCTCACGAGTTTGTGGCATTGGACCATCAGCAGCAGATACTACTAAGATACCGCCATCCATTTGAGCAGCACCAGTGATCATGTTTTTAACATAGTCAGCATGTCCTGGGCAGTCAACGTGTGCATAGTGACGAGTGTCAGTTTCGTACTCAACGTGTGCAGTTGAGATTGTGATTCCACGCTCGCGCTCTTCTGGAGCAGCGTCGATCATGTCGTAAGCCATTGCTGCACCTTTACCACTTTTCTTAGCAAGAACAGTAGTGATAGCAGCTGTTAAAGTTGTTTTACCATGGTCAACGTGACCAATTGTACCGATATTGGCATGTGTTTTTGAACGGTCGAATTTTTCCTTAGCCATTCGAAAATCCTCCTTAAAATTCATGTAGTTTATGTTTTATGAGGCCGTGAAAGGGAATGAGCTCCACTTTCACAGCGTACATAAGTAGTTATACTTCAATAAAGAGTGAAAATCAATTATTCACCTTTATTTTTTTTAATAATTTCTTCTGAAATTGATTTAGGAACTTCTTCGTAGTGATCGAAGTGCATAGAATATGTTCCGCGACCTTGAGTGTTTGAACGTAATGCAGTTGCATAACCAAACATTTCAGAAAGTGGAACGAATGCACGTACAACTTGAGCGTTACCGCGTGCTTCCATACCTTCTACACGTCCACGACGAGACGTAATGTCACCCATGATATCTCCTAAGTATTCGTCAGGGATAACAACTTCAACCTTCATCATTGGTTCAAGGATAGCTGGGCTACATTTTGATACTGCGTTTTTAAGAGCCATAGAAGCGGCAATTTTAAACGCCATCTCACTTGAGTCAACGTCATGGTAAGATCCATCAACTAAAGCAGCTTTGATATCGATTAATGGATAACCAGCAACAACACCGTTTTGTAATGCATCTTCAAGACCAGCTTGAACTGCAGGGATGTATTCACGTGGAACTACACCACCAACGATTTTGTTCTCAAATTCAAAGCCTTTTCCTTCTTCGTTAGGTTCGAACTCAATCCAAACGTGACCGAATTGTCCACGACCACCAGATTGACGAGCGAATTTACCTTCAACTTTCGCACCAGCGCGGAAAGTTTCACGGTAAGCTACTTGAGGAGCACCAACGTTTGCTTCTACTTTGAATTCGCGACGCATACGGTCAACGATGATGTCAAGGTGAAGCTCACCCATACCAGAGATGATGATTTGACCAGTCTCTGTATTAGTTTCCGCACGGAAAGTTGGATCTTCTTCTTGTAACTTTTGAAGAGCTGTAGTCATTTTATCTTGGTCAGCTTTTGATTTTGGCTCAACAGATAAAGAGATAACTGGCTCTGGGAATTCCATAGACTCAAGAATTACAAGACTCTTTTCGTCACATAGAGTATCACCAGTAGAAGTATCTTTTAATCCTACAGCTGCCGCGATATCCCCAGCGTATACTTCAGAAATCTCTTCACGAGAGTTAGCATGCATTTGTAGGATACGACCTACACGCTCACGCTTACCTTTTGTAGAGTTCTTGATGTATGAACCAGAGCTTAGTACACCAGAGTACACACGGAAGAACGTTAATTTACCAACATAAGGATCCGTCATAACTTTGAACGCTAATGCTGAGAAAGGAGCGTTGTCGCTAGACTCACGCGTAACTTCTTCTTCTGTGTCAGGTACGATACCTTGGATTGATGGTACATCAACTGGAGATGGTAGGTAGTCAATTACTGCATCTAGCATTAATTGTACACCTTTGTTTTTGAATGCTGAACCACAGATAACTGGGTAGAATTCAACGTCACAAGTACCTTTACGGATACCAGCTTTTAGTTCTTCAACTGTAAGCTCGCCTTCGTCTAAGTACTTCATCATTAATTCTTCATCAAGTTCTGCAACAGCTTCTACTAAGCTTGCACGGTATTCTTCAGCTTGCTCTTTGTATTCCTCAGGAATTTCACGAGACTCTGAACGAGTACCTAAGTCATCTTCGTAGAAGTATGCTTTCATTTCCACTAGGTCAATGATTGCTTCGAACTCATCTTCAGCACCAATTGGCAACTGAATTGGGTGAGCATTTGCACCTAAACGATCGTGGATCGTTTTTACAGAGTACAAGAAGTCAGCACCAATTTTGTCCATTTTGTTAACGAATACGACACGGGGAACACCGTACGTAGTCGCTTGACGCCATACTGTTTCTGTTTGAGGCTCAACACCAGATTGAGCATCAAGAACTGCCACAGCTCCATCAAGTACACGTAATGAACGCTCAACTTCAACAGTGAAGTCTACGTGTCCAGGAGTATCGATGATGTTAACGCGGTGACCTTTCCAAGAAGCAGTTGTCGCAGCAGACGTGATAGTGATACCACGTTCTTGCTCTTGCTCCATCCAGTCCATTTGTGAAGCTCCTTCATGAGTTTCACCAATTTTATGGATACGGCCAGTATAATAAAGAACACGCTCAGTTGTTGTTGTTTTACCAGCATCAATGTGAGCCATGATCCCAATATTACGAGTGTTTTCTAAGGAGAACTCTCTTGCCATCTTAGGTATTTCTCCTTCCATATTATAATTTGTTTTTTAAAAAGTTTCGTTAAAAGATTACCAACGGTAATGAGCAAATGCTTTGTTAGCTTCTGCCATTTTGTGAGTATCTTCACGTTTCTTAACTGCAGCACCAGTGTTGTTAGCTGCATCAAGGATTTCGTTAGCTAAACGCTCTTCCATCGTTTTTTCTCCACGAAGACGAGCATAGTTTACTAACCAACGAAGACCTAAAGTAGTACGACGCTCTGGACGCACTTCTACAGGAACTTGGTAGTTAGAACCCCCTACACGGCGTGCTCTAACTTCTAGTACAGGCATGATGTTTTTAAGAGCTTGGTCGAATACTTCCATAGCTTCTTTACCACTGCGCTCTTGTACTAAATCGAATGCTCTATAAAGAATAGCTTGTGACTTACCGCGCTTTCCATCAAGCATCATTTTGTTGATTAAGCGAGATACAAGCTTAGAATTGTAAATCGGATCTGGTAATACGTCTCTTTTTGCAACAGGTCCCTTACGTGGCATTCTACTTCCTCCTTTCACTTTTAAAAGTTTATCTATTAATTGTTAAGCTATTATTTTTTAGCTGCTTTTGGTCGCTTAGTACCATATTTAGAACGACCTTGCATACGGCCATCCACACCAGCAGTATCAAGTGCACCACGTACGATATGGTAACGTACCCCTGGTAAATCTTTTACACGTCCACCGCGGATAAGTACCACGCTGTGTTCTTGTAAGTTGTGACCAATACCTGGGATATAAGCTGTTACCTCGATACCGTTTGTTAAACGTACACGAGCATATTTACGAAGAGCCGAGTTCGGTTTCTTCGGTGTCATAGTACCCACACGTGTACATACACCACGTTTTTGTGGAGAAGATTGGTTAGTTTGAGCTTTTTTGAAGCTGTTGTAACCTCTGTTTAAAGCAGGTGAGTCAGATTTTTTACCTTTACTCACACGACCATTACGGATTAATTGGTTAATAGTAGGCATTTAAATTTTCCTCCTTTCGCCTTTTGTAAGACCACACATCCAGGTGGTTCATTTTTTAGCAAAAAACAAAGTCTTTGAAACTAAAAGTTCAAAAACGTGTTAACTAATAATTGCAACAGTTGCAGCGTTAACTTCTATCCTACAAGCTTGACCAAGCTTTCGCATAGAAGGGACATACGTATACGGAACGTTTTCTTGCTGTGCTGTTTTTGCCACAATGGATGTGACATAAAAATCAGCGTCTTCAGCAATGATGACTTCCTTTACTGTACCTTTTTTTAATGCTTTCACCGTCTGCTTTGTTCCTACAATAATATGATCAGCCTGTAATACTTTTTCATAAGACATTATCATATCCTCCAAAGTAACAGGTAGTTTATAGGAGCACCTTTGATATAGTATCATTCCATAGAATGGATGTCAACTAACGTTTTGTAGTTTTTTTAAAAAACATCCATTCTAGAGTAATGATTTTATAATTAGTCGATTGTTACCGTTTCTTCAGCTTGGTTTTTGATCGGTTCAGCATTACGATATCTCGTCATACCTGTACCAGCCGGAACTAGCTTACCAATGATAACATTCTCTTTAAGTCCAAGCAACTCATCACGTTTTCCTTTGATTGCAGCATCGGTAAGAACACGCGTTGTTTCTTGGAATGATGCAGCAGATAAGAAGGAATCAGTTTCAAGAGATGCTTTTGTAATACCAAGTAATACAGGACGACCCGTCGCTGGACGATTGCCTTCAAGTAATACTTTTTCATTTGCATCAGTGAATTGGTGAATATCAAGTAATGAACCTGGTAATACATCTGTATCTCCTGAATCCATTACGCGCACTTTACGAAGCATTTGGCGAACCATTACCTCTACGTGTTTATCTCCAATTTCTACCCCTTGCATACGGTATACTTTTTGCACCTCACGAAGCAAGTACTCTTGTACAGCCGTGATGTCTTTTACTTTTAGTAATTCTTTAGGATCAATTGAACCTTCTGTTAATTCTTGACCACGTGCAATGCGCTGTCCTTCAATAACTTTCAGACGTGCACTGTACGGAGCTGTGTAAGAACGCGTTTCAATCTCTCCTTGAACAGTAATTTCATGTTGACGATCGCGTCCTTCAGAAATGCCGGCAATTGTACCTTCAATTTCAGAAATAACGGCTTGACCTTTAGGGTTACGCGCTTCGAAGATCTCTTGGATACGCGGTAAACCTTGAGTGATATCGTCTCCAGCAACCCCACCTGTATGGAATGTACGCATCGTTAACTGTGTACCTGGCTCACCGATAGATTGAGCAGCGATGATACCAACTGCTTCACCCACTTCAACTTCTGAACCAGTTGCAAGGTTACGACCGTAACATTTTTTACATACACCGTGGCGAGTGTTACAAGTGAATGCAGAACGAATCCATACTTCTTCAACACCAGCATCCACAATTGTTTCAGCTAGGTCTTCTGTAATTAGTTCGTTTTCTTTCACTAACACTTCGTTTGTTCCTGGGTGAAGTAGTGTTTTTCTTGCATAACGTCCAATTAGACGCTCATCAAGTTTCTCAATTTCTTCTGTTCCTTCTTTGATTGCAACAGCCAGAATACCGCGGTCTGTACCACAGTCGTCATCACGTACGATAACGTCTTGTGCCACGTCAACCAGACGACGAGTAAGGTAACCTGAGTCAGCAGTTTTAAGAGCCGTATCGGCAAGACCTTTACGTGCACCATGGGTAGAGATAAAGTACTCTAATACTGTTAAACCTTCACGGAAACTAGATTTGATTGGTAACTCAATGATACGACCAGACGGGTTGGCCATTAGTCCACGCATACCTGCAAGCTGAGTGAAGTTAGATGCGTTACCACGGGCACCAGAGTCACTCATCATGAAGATTGGGTTGCGTTTGTCTAATGACGCCATTAATTTACCTTGGATAACGTCTTTCGCGCTACTCCATACAGAGATAACACGCTCATAACGCTCATCTTCAGTAATTAAACCGCGACGGAATTGTTTTAGTACGTTATCTACTTTAGCTTGCGCTTCTGTTAAGATAACTTCTTTTTCTCCTAAAACCACGATATCAGCTACACCAACTGTAATACCGGCTTTAGTAGAATATTTGAAACCTAGGTCTTTCATACGGTCAAGCATTTTAGAAGTCTCAGTAATTTTGAAACGTTTAAATACTTCAGCGATAATATTACCTAAGATTTTTTTCTTAAACGGTGCGATAGCCGGTTGATTCTTGATGAATTCCTTCACATCTGCACCTTTTTCAACAAAGTACTTCTCAGGAGTTTTCACTTCTAAGTTTTCTCTTGTTGGTTCGTTAATGTATGGGAACGATTTTGGTAAAATTTCGTTGAAAACTAATTTACCAACCGTTGTAACAAGCAACTGTTGATTTTGTGCTTCTGTAAACGTTTCGTTGTTTAAAGAACCTGCATACACACCTACACGTGTATGAAGATGCACATAACCGTTTTGGTACGCTAATAGTGCTTCATTTGTATCCTTGAACACCATACCTTCTCCAACTGCCTCTTCACGCTCAAGCGTTAAGTAGTAGTTACCTAATACCATATCCTGTGAAGGTGTAACAACTGGTTTACCATCTTTAGGGTTCAAGATATTTTGAGCAGCAAGCATTAAGATACGTGCTTCTGCTTGTGCTTCTGCAGATAATGGAACGTGAACCGCCATTTGGTCACCGTCAAAGTCAGCGTTATATGCTGTACATACAAGCGGGTGAAGACGGATAGCGCGACCTTCTACAAGCGTAGGTTCAAATGCTTGAATACCTAGTCTGTGTAGCGTTGGTGCACGGTTTAAAAGAACTGGATGCTCTTTAATAACCGATTCTAATACGTCCCATACTTCAGGTTGCACGCGTTCAATTTTACGTTTTGCACTCTTGATGTTATGAGCTAAACCGCGTTCAACAAGCTCTTTCATTACGAAAGGTTTGAAAAGCTCTAACGCCATTTCTTTTGGAAGACCACATTGATACATCTTTAAGTTCGGACCTACAACGATTACCGAACGGCCAGAGTAGTCAACACGTTTACCTAATAAGTTTTGACGGAAGCGACCTTGCTTACCTTTTAACATGTGAGAAAGAGATTTTAATGGACGGTTACCTGGTCCTGTTACCGGACGTCCGCGACGACCATTATCGATTAATGCATCTACAGCTTCTTGAAGCATACGCTTTTCGTTTTGAACGATAATGCTAGGAGCTCCAAGGTCTAATAAACGCTTTAAGCGGTTGTTACGGTTAATTACACGACGATATAAATCATTTAGATCAGACGTAGCAAAGCGTCCACCATCTAATTGAACCATTGGACGAAGTTCTGGCGGAATAACCGGTAGAACGTCTAAAATCATCCAAGAAGGTTCGTTACCAGAATGACGGAAAGCCTCTAGTACTTCTAAACGTTTAATAGCACGTGTACGACGTTGACCTTGAGCAGTTTTCAATTCTTCTTTCAAAGCATCTACTTCTTTATCAAGATCGATGTCATGCAATAATTTCTTAACAGCTTCAGCACCCATTGCTGCATGGAAAGTTTGTCCGTACTTCTCACGATACGCACGGTATTCTTTCTCTGATAAAAGCTGTTTCTTTTCAAGTGGTGTATCACCAGCATCTGTTACTACATAAGAAGCAAAATAAATGATTTCCTCTAGCGCACGAGGGGACATGTCTAAGACAAGTCCCATGCGGCTAGGAATACCTTTAAAGTACCAAATATGAGAAACAGGTGCAGCTAGTTCGATATGACCCATGCGTTCACGACGAACTTTTGCGCGCGTAACTTCTACGCCGCAACGATCACATACAACACCTTTATAACGAACGCGCTTATATTTTCCGCAGTGACATTCCCAGTCCTTTTGTGGACCAAAAATACGCTCACAGAATAAGCCGTCTTTTTCAGGTTTTAACGTACGATAGTTGATCGTTTCAGGTTTTTTTACCTCACCGTACGACCAAGAACGAATTTTATCTGGCGAAGCTAGACCGATTTTCATATACTCAAAGTTATTTACATCTAGCAAGGAGCCTACCTCCCTTTTAATCTACAGGTTTTTTCCCTTAACGTTTATATGAAAGTAATTCCTTACTCTTTTGTGACAGGATCTTTTTGTCCTTCAGAAAGGCTTTCTTCGTTATCAGCAATAATTGATTCTGTTGGTTGCTCATGGTCCTCTTCTGAGTCCATGATATCAATTTCTTGCTCGTCAGCAGAAAGCATCTTCACATCCATACCTAAACTTTGCAGTTCTTTAATTAATACTTTGAACGATTCAGGTATGCCAGGTTCTGGAATGTTTTCACCTTTAACAATTGCTTCGTATGTTTTCACACGACCTACTACGTCATCTGATTTCACTGTTAAGATCTCTTGTAATGTGTAAGCAGCACCGTATGCTTCAAGTGCCCATACCTCCATCTCACCAAAACGCTGTCCACCGAACTGCGCTTTACCACCAAGTGGTTGTTGTGTAACAAGTGAGTATGGTCCAGTAGAACGAGCGTGAAGTTTATCGTCTACCATGTGAGCAAGTTTGATCATGTACATGATTCCTACTGATACACGGTTATCGAATGGTTCACCTGTTCGACCATCATATAGAACTGTTTTAGCATCACGAGACATGCCAGCTTCTTCGATTGTTGCCCAAACATCTTCCTCACGCGCACCATCAAATACTGGAGACGCAACGTGAATGCCAAGCTTACGAGCAGCCATACCTAAATGAAGCTCTAGCACCTGACCGATGTTCATACGAGATGGTACCCCTAATGGGTTTAACATGATGTCAATTGGCGTACCGTCTGGTAGATAAGGCATATCTTCTTCAGGTAAAATACGTGAAATTACACCTTTGTTACCGTGACGACCGGCCATTTTGTCACCTTCAGAAATTTTACGCTTCTGAACAATATATACACGGACTAATTGGTTTACACCTGGTGGTAATTCGTCGCCATCTTCACGGTTGAAGACTTTAACATCAAGAATGATTCCACCGCCGCCGTGCGGTACACGAAGAGAAGTATCACGAACTTCACGCGCTTTTTCACCGAAAATAGCGTGTAGAAGACGTTCTTCAGCTGTTAGTTCTGTTACACCTTTTGGCGTTACTTTACCAACTAAAAGATCTCCGTCTTTTACTTCTGCACCAATGCGGATGATTCCACGCTCATCTAAGTTGCGAAGCGCATCTTCACCTACGTTTGGAATGTCACGCGTAATTTCTTCAGGTCCAAGCTTCGTATCACGAGACTCAGATTCATATTCTTCAATATGAACAGACGTATATACATCGTCTTTCACAAGGCGTTCACTCATGATGATGGCATCCTCATAGTTGTAACCATCCCATGTCATGAAACCAACCATTACGTTTCGTCCTAAAGCAAGCTCACCTTTTTCCATTGAAGGACCGTCGGCTAAGATCTCACCTTTTACTACTTCGTCGCCAACTGAAACAATTGGACGCTGGTTGTAACAAGTACCTTGGTTAGAACGAACAAATTTTAATAATTTGTATTGATCTAAGTTACCTTTAACTTTTTGTCCGTCTACTTCTTCATAGCGGCGAACAAAAATTTGTTTTGCTTCTACGCGCTCTACAACGCCAGGATATTTACAAATCACGGCTGCACCAGAGTCTTTACCAGATACGTATTCCATACCTGTACCTACGATTGGTGCTTCAGGATTTAATAAAGGTACTGCTTGACGTTGCATGTTCGCACCCATTAATGCACGGTTAGAGTCATCGTTCTCTAAGAATGGGATACATGCTGTAGCGGCAGATACAACTTGTTTTGGTGATACATCCATATAATCTAAACGATCGCGACGGATAACCGTGTTTTCTCCACGGAAACGTGCAACGACATTTTCATCTAAGAATGAACCATCATCACCTAGACGAGCGTTCGCTTGGGCTACAACATAGTTATCTTCTTCATCAGCTGTTAAGTAGTCAATTCGCTCTGTCACTTTACCTGTTTCAGGATCGATACGACGGTAAGGTGTTTCGATGAAACCGAATTTGTTTACTTTTGCATAAGAAGATAGTGAGTTGATTAACCCGATATTCGGACCCTCTGGCGTTTCAATCGGACACATACGGCCATAGTGGGAGTAGTGAACGTCACGCACTTCGAAACCAGCGCGCTCACGAGTTAAACCACCAGGTCCTAGAGCTGAAAGACGACGTTTGTGCGTCAATTCGCCTAATGGATTCGTTTGATCCATGAACTGTGATAATTGAGAACTTCCAAAGAACTCTTTAATCGCCGCAATAACTGGGCGAATATTAATTAATTGTTGAGGTGTGATTGTATTCGTGTCTTGAATTGACATTCTTTCACGAACAACACGTTCCATACGAGATAAACCGATACGGAATTGGTTTTGTAACAATTCACCTACAGAACGCAGACGACGGTTACCTAAGTGGTCGATATCATCTGTGTCTCCTACTTGATGAAGCAAGTTAAAGAAGTAACTGATTGATGCTAAAATATCAGCAGGTGTGATATTTTTAACTTCTTCTGTTACATATGCGTTACCTGATACAGTGATGATTTTTTCACCTTCTGGATCATTTGGCGCATAAATCTTAATAGATTGTAATGTAACATCGTCTTCTACTACTCCACCAACCGGACTATAAGTCTTGAAGTTTACTCCACCTTCAAGCATCGGAATCAAGCGATCTAGCAGACGGCGGTCAATCATTGCGCCTTTTTCTGCAATAATTTCACCTGTTTCAGGATCAACTAATGTTTCAGCTAGCTTTTGATTAAATAAGCGATGTTTGATATGAAGCTTTTTATTAATTTTATAGCGACCTACGTTCGCTAAGTCATATCGTTTTGGATCAAAGAAGCGAGATACTAATAGAGACTTCGCATTCTCAACTGTCGGTGGTTCACCCGGACGTAAACGCTCATAGATTTCTAATAGCGCTTTTTCCGTTGTTTCCGTATTATCTTTTTCAAGCGTATTACGGATGTATTCATTATCACCGATTAAATCGATAATCTCTTGGTCAGAACCGAAACCTAGCGCGCGTAACAGCACTGTTACTGGCAGTTTACGAGTACGATCAATACGCACGTATACTACATCTTTTGCATCAGTTTCATATTCTAGCCATGCACCACGGTTAGGGATAACAGTTGCTGTATATCCTTTTTTACCGTTTTTATCAAGCTTTCCACTATAGTAAACACTTGGTGAACGAACCAACTGTGATACGATAACACGCTCAGCACCATTAATTACAAAGGTACCTGTTTCGGTCATCAATGGGAAATCTCCCATGAACACATCTTGGTCTTTTACTTCACCTGTTTCTTTATTAATTAACCGCACCTTAACACGAAGAGGTGCTGCATAAGTTACATCACGTTCTTTGGACTCTCCTACTGAATACTTTGGCTCACCTAAGCTGTAATCAATAAATTCTAGTGATAAGTTACCTGTAAAATCATCAATTGGAGAAATATCTTGGAACATTTCTCGTAAACCTTCATCTAAAAACCATTGGTATGAAGCCGTTTGAATCTCGATTAAGTTCGGTAACTCTAAAACTTCACTAATACGAGCATAACTTCTGCGTTGGCGGTGGCGTCCATACTGAACTAGTTGACCTGTCAACTGATTCACCCCTCAAATATATAATTCAAAATTATACCTTTTATTTTATGTATAACCCGAGCTTATATGGAATATTTATATATTGGCATTTTATAATGCTAACATACTAAAAAATATTAGTCAACATTTTTTAGCACATATGATATAATACCCTTTTTTCTTGTCTACTACTTCCACTTCATTAAATAGAGATTCTAATTTCGCAAGAGCAGATGGCGCTCCTTGCTTTTTCTGAATCACAATCCAAAGTTCTCCTTGGTCGGCAAGGTGATCTAATGATTTTTCTAGAATTTCATGAACAACTTTTTTACCCGCACGGATCGGCGGATTACTAAGAATAGCTGCAAAATTCGTTTCCTTCACATTTTCATAGCAAGAGCTTTGATAGATTGAAACATTTGATACTGAATTAACTTCAGCATTTTTTTGAGCTAGCGCTAATGCACGTTCATTAACATCAACCATATGAATGTTTCTTTGGCTGTCCTCTTTTGCAAGTGCCAACCCAATTGGGCCATATCCGCATCCAACATCCAGAAGCGGGCCGGGATTCTCGGGCATTTGAAACGTTTCAATTAACAGGCGCGATCCAAAATCGATCTCTTTTTTTGAAAAAACACCGCGGTCACTCGTAAATGAAAAAGAGGTTCCTCTCAATTCAAATGAAAAGCGCTCTTCATTACTTGCAGACGATGGTGTATTAGAAAAATAATGTTCTGTCAAAATAGAACCTCCTAATCAATATGTTCTTCTTTACTATAAATGAAAAGGATGACAGAAGCAAAAAAGCTCGCTTGTACAAGCGAGCTTTTTTATATCAGTTGTTAAGCAATAATTACTTAACTTCTACAGAAGCGCCAACTTCTTCAAGTTTAGCTTTTGCTTCTTCAGCTTCTTCTTTAGAAATACCTTCTTTAAGAGCTTTTGGAGCGTTATCAACGATTTCTTTAGCTTCTTTTAAGCCAAGACCAGTGATTTCACGTACTACCTTGATAACTTTGATTTTTTGTCCGCCAGCACTTTCAAGTACTAGGTCAAATTCAGTTTTCTCAGCAGCAGCTTCACCAGCAGCACCGCCAGCTACAGCTACAGGAGCAGCAGCAGTTACGCCAAATTCTTCTTCGATTGCTTTTACTAAATCGTTAAGTTCTAAAACAGTCATATTTTTAACTGCTTCAATGATTTGTTCTTGAGTCATTGTTAATTTCCTCCTTGTGATTGTGTTATATATAACAGACTAGATTATGCACCTTGTTCTTCTTTTTGATCTGCCACAGCTTTTGTAGCAAGAGCAAGGTTGCGAATTGGAGCTTGAAGCACGCTAAGCAACATAGAAAGTAAGCCTTCGCGAGATGGTAGTTCTGCAAGTGCTTTAATTTCTTCAACAGATGCAACATTACCTTCAATTACACCAGCTTTGATTTCTAACGCTTCGTGTTCTTTCGCGAAGTTGTTTAGAATTTTAGCTGGAGCAACAACATCTTCTCCACCAAATGCGATTGCATTTGGACCTACTAACGCATCATTAAGATCTGTTAGTTCAAGTTTTTCTACAGCACGGCGAGTTAAAGTGTTTTTGTAAACTTTGAACTCAATGCCTGCTTCACGTAATTGCTTACGAAGTTCAGTAACTTCAGCAACATTCAAACCACGGTAGTCAACGACAACTATTGAGTTACTCGCTTGAAGTTTTTCAGCAATTTCGTCTACGACTTGTTTCTTTTGTTCAATTACGTTGCTCATCTTTACACCTCCTGTAGATTTCCTTCCGTACACTCAGACAAGGTGCAATAAAAAACCTCCATGACAATAAAGACATGGAGGTGTAGTAAGCGAACCATAACGTTTCACTAATTTATCTCACACACCTCGGTAGGAAATTAAGCTTTGCAGCACCTACTGTCTACGGTACAAATGTTATTCTTTTTAACAACATTATCTATTATAATCAGGGACTTTCAAAAAGTCAACACCGATTTATTTCCAAATTTATTAAGCAGAGAATGAAGCAGTATCAACTTTGATACCAGGGCCCATTGTTGAAGTAACAGCTACGTTCTTCATGTATGTGCCTTTTGCTGCTGCCGGCTTAGCTTTTACCATAGTTTCGAAGATTGTAGTGAAGTTTTCAACTAACTTGCTCTCTTCGAAAGATACTTTACCGATTGGTACGTGGATGTTACCAGCTTTATCAACGCGGTATTCTACTTTACCAGCTTTGATTTCGTTAACTGCTTTTTGAACATCAAATGTTACTGTACCAGTTTTAGGGTTTGGCATTAAACCTTTAGGTCCTAATACACGACCAAGTTTACCAACTTCACCCATCATATCTGGAGTAGCTACGATTACATCGAACTCGAACCAACCTTGTTGGATTTTGTTGATGTAGTCAGCATCGCCAACGTAGTCAGCGCCTGCAGCTTCAGCTTCTTTAGCTTTTTCGCCTTTAGCGAATACTAATACACGTTGAGTTTTACCTGTACCGTTTGGTAGTACTACTGCACCACGAATTTGTTGGTCAGCTTTCTTAGGGTCAACTCCTAAACGGAATGCTACTTCTACAGTTGCATCAAATTTAGTTGTGTTTGTTTTCTTTACTAATTCAATCGCTTCTTGTACTGAATAAGTTTGTGTACGATCTACAAGCTTAGCAGCTTCAACGTACTTTTTACCTTTTTTAGCCATTTTTGTTTCCTCCTTATGTGGTTTTAACGGAATAACCTCCCACTAATAAAGGTTGCGAGCATAGGAAAACTTCCATTTCTCGCAACCTTCTAACACCCAATCAAATGGAATTAGTCTTCAACTACGATTCCCATACTGCGCGCTGTACCTTCTACCATGCGCATTGCAGATTCAACGCTAGCAGCGTTTAAGTCAGGCATTTTAGTTTCAGCAATCTCACGCACTTTGTCACGCTTGACTGTTGCAACTTTATTACGGTTTGGTTCACCAGAACCAGACTCAATACCAGCCGCTTTCTTAAGTAGTACAGCAGCAGGTGGAGTTTTCGTAATAAATGTAAATGAACGGTCTTCAAATACCGTGATTTCAACAGGAATGATAAGACCAGCTTGATCAGCTGTGCGAGCGTTAAACTCCTTACAGAAACCCATGATGTTAACACCGGCTTGACCTAATGCAGGACCAACTGGTGGCGCTGGATTTGCTTTACCTGCAGGAATTTGTAACTTAACAAGTTTAATTACTTTTTTAGCCACGAGACACACCTCCTTAAGTCCGTGATGTGGTAATAGGGCGATGCCCTCCCACTCAATGTTCTTTATATATAAAATAAAGAAATAGTTGTTTTAGTCTCTAGTTTTGAGACATACTGACTTATGAAATATTAACATTAAACTTCATGAATTGCAAGGTCTTACAGATTATATTTTTTCAATTTGTGTAAAGTCTAGCTCTACTGGTGTTTGTCTTCCGAACATATCCACATGAACCTTAACTTTACGTTTATCTGTATCGATTTCTTCAATGGTACCTTCGAAGTTTGCAAACGGACCTTCTTGAACCAATACTGTTTCTTTTAGTTCAAAGTCAAAGTCAGCATGCTTCTCGTCCATGCCCATTTGTTTTAAGATCATTTCTACTTCTTCTGGTAGAAGAGCAGTTGGCTTTGAGCCAGAACCTGCTGAACCTACAAAGCCCGTAACGCCAGGTGTATTACGAACTACATACCATGAATCATCCGTCATGATGATTTCAACTAACACGTACCCTGGAAATACTTTTTTCTTTGTAATCTTTTCTTTGTTGTTCTTAATTTCTCTTTCTTCTTCTTCAGGAACAACAACGCGGAAAATTTTATCTTGCATACCCATTGTTTCTACGCGCTTTTCTAAATTTGTTTTTACTTTATTTTCATATCCAGAATAAGTATGGACTACATACCAATTTTTCTCCATTTCTGAGGACTATACGTCCTTCCCTCCCAGCTCACTATAAAATAAGATGTCCTAATCTATTGCACAGACAACGCACTAGGAAAATAGTTGACTCCTAGCACAATCATTCTTAAAGCAAATTAAAAAACCCGTCTCCGGGCTTTTCTGAAAAAAACATAATTTAGCTTTATTATACCATGATTCAAGTCAATTTATTCAAGGGATTAAACGAATAAGTGACGAAATTCCGTAATCAACTACTACAAAAAAGAGTGTCATAAATACAACTGTAGAAATAACAGTAATTGTATAACGAGTTAGCTCATTTTTTTTAGGCCAACTTACCTTCTTCATCTCACGCCCAACATCACGCAAGAAATTTCCTACACGGTTCATGTTTGTAACCTCCAATAAATTAAAAGGGGTATTAGTCTGTGCAGATTATTGATCTACTTTGTTTCACGATGAATCGTATGTGCGTTACACGTTTTGCAAAACTTCTTCATTTCTAAACGCTCTTCGTTTTGCTGTGTGTTTTTCATAGTCGTATAGTTACGACTAGCGCATTGCACACACGCAAGTACAACTTTTTTACGCATAATGTCAACCACCTATAGAGTGATAATGTCTATAAAAAAGTATCACAGACTTTCTTAGCATGTCAATATGAGGGTAGAAGGCTACATTGTGATTTCACGAATCTCGAGGTAGCGCTCTAATTTCCTCTTCACACGCTGAAGTGCATTATCGATGGATTTGACGTGGCGGTTTAACTCTTCTGAAATCTCTTGATAAGATTGACCATCTAAATAAAGAACGAGAACTTTTCGCTCAAGATCACTTAAAAGTTCAGCCATCTTTAATTCAATATCATCAAACTTCTCTCGATTAATGAGCAACTCTTCTGGATTTGCTACTTTTGTCCCCGAAATAACATCCATTAAGGTTCGGTCGGACTCTTCATCATATATTGGCTTGTCCAATGATACATAAGAGTTTAATGGAATATGTTTTTGCCTTGTTGCGGTTTTAATAGCGGTAATAATTTGCCTGGTAATGCAAAGTTCAGCAAAAGCTTTAAACGAAGTTAGCTTATCTTCTCTAAAATCTCTAATTGCCTTATATAACCCTATCATACCTTCTTGTACAATATCTTCACGGTCTGCCCCAATTAAAAAATATGACCGCGCCTTTGCTCGCACAAAGTTTTTGTATTTATGAATCAAATACTCTAATGCGTCAATATCGCCTTTATGCACAAGATCGACAACTGTTTCATCCTCTTGTTGTTCGAAATGAGCATGCAGTTTTCTCCCATAATTATCGCCCATATCGATCCCCCCGACCGCACAGTAGATAGAAATATTATACAGTAGCTAATTCCGTACCGTCAATAACCTCACCGCTGTCCCCGACGCCATTTTTCGAAAATTTCGGCTACTTGATTGGAAAGTTGAATGCGTGCCGCTGGCTTTTGATTTTGAATAGACTTCACATCAAGATTAATATGTTTCTCAATCTGCTCAATTTCGTTGTACAATTCTCGAGCAGAAATTCTGAGCGCACCTTGTCCAAAGATTGCCCACTGCTCCGTGAAATCAGATGTAGCAACATGAATCTGTGTCTTTACATTGTTTAGCTCTTGAGCCAGCTTTTCAATGTACTCATCCGCTGTTTCATTTTCTCTTGTAAATACAACGTCAACCTTATGATTTTTTGCCTTCTTTTCAATTCCTTCGACCATATGAGCATCGAAGACAATAATGACACGATACCCCATATATGCTTGATACTCTGCCATCTTTTCGATTAACAGGTCTCGAGCACCGGCTAAATCATTATCTCTAAGCTTTCTTAGGTCGGGCCACGCACCTATCATGTTATAACCATCCACCAGTAGAATATCCATTCTTATTCACCTAGAGGATGGCGTTTTCGGTAAACCTCATACATGAGAAGACTAGCTGCTACAGATGCATTTAACGATGTAACATGCCCAACCATTGGAAGCTGTACAAGGAAGTCGCATTTTTCACGAATCAAACGACTCATGCCTTTTCCTTCGCTTCCAATAACTAACGTAAGCGGCATACCTCCATCTAAGTTGCGATAATCATCGCTTTCTTTCGCATCTGTTCCAACAATCCATACGCCTCGATCTTTTAATTCATCAATCGTCCTTGATAGGTTTGTTACCCTTGCTACGGGAACATGTTCAATCGCTCCTGTAGAGGCCTTAGCTACAGTGGCCGTTAATCCAACTGAACGGCGCTTTGGAATAATAATACCGTGTGCGCCAACGGCATCGGCTGTTCGCATAATAGAACCTAAATTATGGGGATCTTCAAGCTCATCTAGCAGAAGAAAAAACGGACTTTCATTACGTTTTTCCGCTAAGTTAAATAAATCATCTAACTCTGCATATTGATAAGCAGCAACTTGTGCAGCTACTCCTTGATGAATACCTTCTACCATTTGCTCAATTTTCTTTTTCGGTACAAACTGCACCAATACACCATTACGTTTTGCTAACTGCGTGATTTGCCCCATAGAACCGCCTTGCGATCCTTCCGCAATCCATAGTTTGTTAATGTCGCGCCCAGACTTTAGGGCTTCTAGGACCGGATTACGTCCAATGATAAATTCATGTTCCATGATTCATTCCTCCCTCTCCTTCATCGACGAAAGAGATAGCTTTAGTAATAAGTTCCATCATTCTTTCTTCTTCACCTAAAAGATACAAATAGCCTACGACCGCTTCAAATGCCGTACTGTAGCGATACGTTTGCACATCTGTGTTTTTAGGGACTGTACCGGACTTTGCATTGCGTCCTCGGCGCAGTACACCTTCTTCTTCTTCAGTAAAAAAGTTTTCATTTTTAAAATAATATACGATTTGCGCTTGTGCTTTTGCTGATACGTATTTTTTAGCTTTATTATGAAGCTGGTTAGGGCGCACTGTCCCTAACACCAGCAGGTGGCGGCGAACATGTAAATCAAACACCGCATCACCCATATAAGCAAGAGCTAAGCTATTTAGCTGTTTTACATCTAATTTACTGCTGCTCATAACACTATTATCCTCTTTTCCATCTTGTTCCTTGCGCCGTATCTTCTAAAATAATATTTTTAGCCTTTAATTCATCTCGAATTTGATCTGCTAATTGGAAATTACGATCTTTACGAGCCTGAATACGATCTTGGATCAATTGATCAATTTCTTCGTCTAGAAGTTCAGCTTCTCCAAACGTAATGCCTATTGCAGCACCTAATTCTTTAAACTCTTTAATAAAGGCTTCAATTACATCTGTAGACGTTGTTTGTTCTAATAAATACAAGTTAGCTTGCTTTGCTAGCTCGAACAGAACAGAAATGGCATTTGCCGTATTAAAATCATCATCCATCTCTTCAACAAACGTTTCGCGAAGCTCTTTTAGCTTTTCGAACCATTCTGAAGCATCTTCTTGAAGATTTGTTGCTGCCTCTAGACGGTGAGTTAAGTTGCCGTAAGCTGTTTGCAGACGCTCAAACCCTTTGCGCGTATTCTCTAAAATTTCTTCGTTATAGTTAATTGGATGACGATAGTGAACAGATAAAATAAAGAATCGAAGTAGGGACGGATCATGCTTTTTAATAATGTCATGAACTAACACGAAGTTCCCTAGTGATTTAGACATCTTTTCATTATCAATATTGATATATCCGTTATGAAGCCAGTATTTCGCAAACGATTTCCCAGTGAGCGCTTCTGATTGGGCAATTTCATTTTCATGATGAGGGAAAGCTAAATCCTGACCGCCTGCGTGGATATCAATTGTATCACCTAAATACTTGCGTGCCATCGCAGAGCACTCGATATGCCAGCCTGGTCTTCCTTGACCCCAAGGGCTATCCCATGCGATTTCTCCATCTTTGGTTGCTTTCCAAAGAGTAAAGTCTAATGGATCTTCTTTCTTTTCTCCAACTTCGATACGAGCACCGGATTGCAATTCATCAATAGATTGATGTGATAATTTTCCGTATCCTTCAAACTTACGTGTACGATAGTATACATCACCCTCTGACTCATATGCATATCCTTTTCTCACCAGTTCATCAATGAACTCAATAATGATATCCATATTTTCAGTTACGCGTGGATGCACATCGGCATGCTTGCATCCAAGAGCTGACGTATCTTCAAAGTAAGCATCGATAAAGCGGTTTGCGATCGTTGGAACATCTTCTCCTAACTCTTTTGCTGCCTTAATTAATTTATCATCCACATCTGTGAAGTTTGAGACATACTCTACATCGTAGCCTCTAAATTCTAAATAGCGGCGCACCGTATCAAATACGATTGCAGGACGCGCATTTCCAATATGAATATAGTTATACACGGTCGGTCCGCACACGTACATTTTGACTTTGTTTTCTTCTAGAGGTACAAATGTCTCTTTTTGACGTGTTAACGTGTTATATAGCTTAATTGCCATGGTGAATCTTCCCTTCTTTTAATTCCTTTAATTGATTTTGCAGGTGTAAAATTTCTTTCTCTAGCTGTTTAAAACGCTCTGCATCTGGATCTGGCAAATCTTGATGATTCAAATCTTTTGGAATCCGGACGCCATTTTGAATGACGACTCGGCCAGGGATACCAACAACCGTTGAGTTTTCTGGGACGTCATTTAACACAACTGAGCCCGCTCCAATTTTGGAGTGCGCATGAATCGTAATCGACCCTAGTACTTTAGCACCTGTTGCAATTAAGACATTGTCTTCGATCGTCGGGTGACGCTTTCCTTTTTCTTTCCCTGTTCCTCCGAGTGTTACTCCTTGATATACTGTTACATTATCTCCAATTTCGCACGTTTCCCCAATCACAATTCCCATTCCATGGTCAATAAAAAAGCGGCGGCCAATTTTCGCACCCGGATGGATTTCAATCCCTGTGAAGAATCGGCTAATTTGTGAGATTACACGTGCCAGAAAAAACCACTTTCTTTTAAAAAGCCCGTGAGCGAATCTATGTGCCCAAATAGCATGCAACCCCGAATAGGTTAATATCACTTCAATATAACTTCTTGCTGCAGGATCTTGTTCAAATATGGCTTCAATGTCTTCCTTTAACAACTTTAGCATCATCTCACCCCAATTCCGCTATTCCTCTATCTACTCATTGATTGTATAAAAAAACGCCCCTATGTCAAATGACACAGAGACGTATATACGCGGTTCCACTCTGTTTGGATCAAAAAACGATCCCAACTCTTCTCTCATAACGTGAAAGTACCCGCTTTTGCCTACTTACTTTAGCAGCATTCAACAAAAGACTCAAAGGCGCACTTCAACAAGTTTTGTCATAGGTTACTTTCAGCCGGTGATAACCCTCTCTGGTATGCAATGAACTTGCCTACTCTTCCTTCTCAACGATATCCATATTTGATTATTCTATCATATGGGCAAAATAGAAATTTGTTAACTATAAATGCTTTCTAGACGAGCTAAAACTGTTTCTTTCCCTAAAAGAGAAATAGCTTTTGGAAGCTCAGGACCGTGTGTTTCGCCTGTTGTTGCTACACGAATTGGCATAAATAGTTTTTTACCTTTTTGACCTGTTGCTTTTTGTACAGCTTTTGTTGCTGCCTTAATTTCATCAGCACTGAATTCTTCTAAGGAAGAAATTTCTTCAGCAAATGCTTTTAACACTTCCGGTACTTGCTCTTCAGCAAGCACTGCTTTTGCTTCTTCACTGTAATCAATTTCTTTCTTAAAGAACATTTCAGTAAGTTCAACAATCTCAGCGCCAAAGCTCATTTGTTCTTGGTATAGAGCGACTAAGTCACGTACCCATTGTTCTGTTTCTGCATCGCGCGTTTCTTCAACTTTTCCAGCTTTCACTAAGTGAGGAACTGATAAAGCTACTACCTCGTCTAAATCCAATTGTTTCATGTATTGGTTGTTCATCCAACGTAATTTGCTTGTATCAAATAGTGCTGGAGATTTTGATAAACGAGCTGGGTCAAAAATTTCAATAAACTGTTCTTTAGAGAAGATTTCTTCTTCTCCCACAGGTGACCAGCCAAGCATTGTAATAAAATTAAACAGTGCTTCCGGCAAGTAGCCTAATTCTTTATATTGCTCAATAAACTGAATGATTGACTCATCACGTTTACTTAGCTTACGGCGATTTTCATTTACGATTAATGTCATATGACCAAATACAGGAGGCGTCCAGCCTAAAGCTTCATACACAAGAATTTGCTTCGGTGTATTAGAAATATGGTCATCTCCGCGTAGAACATGTGTCATCTTCATTAGATAATCATCAATGGCTACAGCGTAGTTATATGTTGGTGTACCGTCTTTTTTCACAATAACGAAATCACCAATGCCTTCAGATTCAAATGATACTTCATCTTTGACTATATCATTCCATTTAATTTCTGTGTTGCTAGGAACACGGAAGCGAATGCTTGGCTCACGGCCTTCTGCTTCTAGTTCAGCACGCTGTTCAGCTGTTAAGTTACGGCACTTACCTGAATAGCGCGGCATTTGACTGTTCGCCTGCTGTTCTTCACGCTCTTTTTCAAGCTCTTCTGACGTACAGTAACAGTGATAAGCTAACCCTTTTTCAAGAAGTTCTTCCGTATATTTTTGATAGATTTCCGTACGTTCAGACTGGCGATAAGGACCGTACTCGCCGCCTACGTCGATACTCTCATCCCATTCAATACCTAACCATTTTAAATAGCGCAGCTGACTTTCTTCTCCGCCTTCGATATTACGCTTTTGATCTGTATCTTCAATACGGATAATAAATTTACCGTTTTGATTTCGTGCAAATAAATAATTAAATAGTGCTGTTCTTGCATTCCCTATATGAAGATGTCCAGTTGGACTCGGGGCATAACGAACTCTTACTTCGCTTGACATAACTAAGATGACCTCCAATTTAATATTACTTATAGTATGTATTTATATGTTTTAGACATGTTCTAATTTTATCACCAAATAGGTATCTGTCAAAGTCAACTGTTTTTATTTTTGATAAACTAAAACGGCTGCTTGGGCGGCAATTCCTTCTTCACGTCCCGTAAAGCCTAACTTTTCTGTTGTTGTTGCCTTGACGTTAATTTGAGAAATGCTTGCTTCTAACAGCTGCGCAATACGCTCTCTCATTGGTTCAATGTAAGGAGCCATTTTAGGTTTTTGCGCGATAATTGTGCAATCTACATTGCTTAATTCATAGCCTTCATCTTTTAGCAGTTTCCATACGTGTTGAAGAAGCTTTGCTGAATCAGCATCTTTAAATTCAGGGTCTGTATCCGGAAAATGCTTTCCGATATCTCCCTTAGCCGCCGCTCCTAATAAGGCATCTGCGATTGTATGCAACAGCACATCTGCATCTGAGTGGCCTAATAATCCTTTTTCATACGGAATTTCTAAACCGCCGATGATTAAAGGTCTTCCTTCTGCAAATTCATGTACGTCGAAACCTTGTCCTACTCGAATGTTCATTTTTCCACTCCTTCAGTCTTGTTTAGCTTTGTTAATATAGCTTCTGCATATAACAAATCTTCTGGTGTTGTTAGTTTTATATTATCGTAATTTCCCTCTACAATCGATACTTTTTGCCCCGCTTTTTCTACTAAGCTTGCATCATCGGTGCCTAAGTATTCATTTGTTTTTGCTTTTTCGTGTGCATCCATTACTACATCAAAAAGAAAAGCCTGCGGCGTTTGAATAGCCCACAAGCTAGAGCGCTCAACTGTTTCAATGACAGTACCCTGTTCCACACGCTTAATTGTGTCTTTTACTGGAACAGCCAGCACAGCAGCCTTATCACTAGCAGCTTTTTCTACTAACTCATGGATTGTGTTTTGTTGAACAAATGGACGAGCACCATCATGAATTAATACCATCTGAGCCTGCTTTAAACTTTTAAGGCCGTTATAAACGCTATGTTGACGTTCATCGCCTCCAACTGTCAATGATTGAACCTTTTGAATTGGATATTCGATTAATAACTCTTCAAAAATCTCCATTTCTTTTTCGTTTACAACTAGTACAATTCCACTGCACCAAGGATCTTGTTCGAATTTTTGCAGCGTATGAATGATAAGCGGAACGTTTTGAATAGTTAAAAATTGTTTGTTCCGCCCCGCTTTCATTCGCTTCCCCTGACCTGCAGCTAACACGATAATTTCATACTTCATAGGTATACTCCCTTTACCTGTTACGTCACAGTGCTTTTTCTAATAACTTGGGTTTCGCAAAAATCATACGGCCTGCTGAGGTTTGGAGTACGCTCGTCACCAGTACATCAATTTGCTTTCCAATATAATTTCTTCCTTCTTCTACCACGATCATTGTACCGTCATCAAGATAGGCAATACCTTGATTGTGCTCTTTACCGTCTTTTATAACCAATACGTTCATTTCTTCTCCTGGAAGTACAATTGGCTTGACGGCATTTGCTAAGTCATTGATATTTAAAACGCCAACATTTTGAAGTTCACATACTTTATTTAAATTAAAATCGTTTGTCACGACCAAACCGGAAGTTAGCTTTGCCAATTTAACCAGCTTGCTGTCTACTTCTTGAATGTCTTCGAAATCGCCTTCATAAATTTCTACCTTCATTGCCAGTTCTTTTTGAATACGGTTTAGAATATCTAGACCTCGTCTACCTCTGTTTCGTTTTAGAACATCCGACGAATCAGCAATATGCTGAAGTTCCTCAAGCACAAAGCGCGGAATAACAATCGTTCCGTCTAAAAATCCTGTTTGACAAATATCTGCGATACGGCCGTCAATAATAACGCTCGTATCTAAAATCTTAAGAGACTTTAATGATTCTTCGTTATCTGTTTCTTCTTCTTGTCCTTTTTTCTTCCCAATTCGAGCCGGCATCGAAAACACGCTTACAAGTTCATCACGTTTTTTAAACCCGACTTGAAACCCTAAGTAACCTAAAAGAATACTTAGAAAGATTGGTAAAATGGTACTTACTACTTGAAGTTGAATTCTGCCTAAAAAAGCTCCGACCAAGTAGGCTACAATAAGCCCTAAAATCAATCCTAAGCTCCCAAAAAGCACATCCGTTACAGGCGCCTTCAGTAACGCCTCTTCCACTCGGCGAATTAATTCAACTATATAATCAACAATCCAAAACGTGACAAGGAAAAACAAAATGGCTCCTAGTATTGCATCGACGTAAGGCTTTTCTAGAAATGCTACATCTTGCAGATTTAATAATTGAATAAGTTCAGGTATAAAAAAGACGCCCAATGTACCACCTGTAATAATAAAAAATAACTGTACAAAACGTTTTAACACGCCTTCACCTCCCTTTATCATTATAAACAGTTTACAATGATTGAAACCTGTTATTTAACCAAAAAACAGAATTTGTAAACAAACTGTCACTTTTTTTGTATTTTCACAATATCTTAATGAATCAAACATTTAATGTCAATTAATATCCTATAGCTGGCGGTTTGTAAGATGCTGCTCTTTTAGTCTTTTTAGGCCTTCTCTGATTTTCCGTGCTCGAATTTCACCGATGCCTTCTACCTCATCCAATTCTTCTACCGACGCATCTGCTATCGTTTTTAAATCCCCTAATTCATCAATGAGATTTTCAATAATAATCGATGGAAGTCTTGGAATTTTATGAAGCATTCGATACCCTCTAGGAATAACGCTGTCTTCAAAGCTTGTATACATGGGATATCCCATTAAGCGAAGAAGCGTTTGGTCATCGAGAAGAACATTATTTGACGGCTGCTGCATGCGTTCAATTACTCGGTAAGGGTCAAAGCTGAGGTCATACATATAATCTTTGATTAATAAAGTTGCTTCTTCCTCTAAGTGGGAAAGTAGTTCATTCATTTGGAGACGGATTAGTCTTCCTTCTGTTCCTAACTCGCTAATATAGCTCAAAATTTCATTTTTAATACGCAGAACCATTTCTGTACGATGAAGCGACTGCAGCACATCTGTATGAGTTACTTGCTCTTCAAACTCTAATGCACTGAGACTTGTAATCGATTCGTCTAATACCGCCTTGTACTTTTCAAGTGTTCCAAGCGCTTGATTCGCTTTTGCTAAAATAACGCTAATGTCTTTCAATACATACTGCAGAGACCCTTTGTAAAGCGTAATCACATTTCTTCTTTGTGAAATGGCTATTACCAATACACCTGACTGCTTAGCTACACGCTCTGCTGTACGGTGTCGCATTCCTGTCTGTGAAGAAGGAGTAGAGGGGTCTGGCATGAGCTGAGCATTAGCAAATAATATCTTGCTTCCGCTGTCATTTAAAATAAGCGCTCCATCCATTTTGGCTAACTCGTATAAATGCGCAGGTGTAAATGCACAATTAATCGAAAATCCTCCATCTACCATCTTTTTGACTTGTTCATTGTAGCCCATAACAATTAAGCCGCCCGTCTTTGCCCGCAAGACGTTATCGATACCGTCACGAATAGGGGTTCCTGGTGCTACAAACTGCAGAATTTCTGATATTTGTTTTTGACTAACTGTTGTTTTTTCTCCTTCCACTGCTTATCCTCCTAATGTATATTGCAGAGCCTCCGCTACTGTTGATACCCCAATCACCTCAATACCATCTGGGACTTTCCATCCTCCTAAATTTTTCTCTGGGATAATAATTCGTTGGAACCCTAATTTTACCGCTTCTTGAACGCGCTGTTCAATTCTAGATACTCGGCGTACTTCACCTGTTAATCCTACCTCTCCTACAATAACATCCGTAGCGCTAGAAGCAGCATCTCTGAAGCTTGAAGCAATACTAACGGCTACAGCTAAATCAATTGCTGGTTCATCTAATTTCACTCCACCTGCTACTTTTAAATAAGCATCTTGATTCTGCAGCAGCATTCCTACACGCTTTTCTAAGACAGCCATGATAAGCGAAACGCGATTATGATCTACTCCCGTCGCCATTCTTCTAGGGTTTCCAAAGCTCGTTGGACTGATTAGCGCCTGCAGCTCTACTAATACGGGCCTTGTCCCTTCCATTGAAGCGACAACAACCGATCCTGCTGCTCCCTGAGACCGTTCTTCTAGAAAGATTTCAGATGGATTCAATACTTCTTCTAGCCCACTTTCTTTCATTTCAAAAATGCCCATTTCATTTGTGGATCCAAATCGGTTCTTAACTGCTCTTAATATACGATACGTATGATGGCGCTCTCCTTCAAAATAAAGAACCGTATCCACCATATGTTCAAGAAGTCTTGGCCCTGCAATGGCCCCTTCTTTCGTTACATGACCCACAATAAAGATGGCAATTCCATTCGTTTTAGCAACACGCATTAGTTCAGCCGTACACTCTCGCACCTGTGAGACGCTTCCTGGCGCTGATGTGACATCAGCATGGTAAATGGTTTGAATTGAATCAATCACCACAAAATCAGGCTGCATGCTTGAGATGGCCTCTAGTATTAATTCTAAGTTTGTTTCTGCGTGAACATAAAGCTCTTCAGCTTTTACACCTAGCCTGTCCGCTCTTAACTTCGTTTGTTTGGTTGATTCCTCTCCCGAAATATATAGTACTTTATTTTGTTTCATTGCTAACTGCGCGGAGGTTTGCAAAAGTAAAGTAGACTTTCCGATACCCGGATCTCCCCCTATTAAAACGAGTGACCCTCTGACAATACCTCCTCCTAATACACGATTTAACTCTGCAGAAGGTGTGAAGATTCGTGGTTCTGTTGTAGATTCAATCGCTGTAATTGACTGAGGTTTTTGGACTTTAGAAGCAGTAGCTCCGGAAAAAGCTCCTCGGCGTGATGATTTCGTTTCTTCCATTTCTTCTACCATAGAATTCCAGCTTCCGCACCCGGGACATTTCCCCATCCATTTTGCTGTTTCATATCCGCAATGCTGACATGCAAATTTTGTTTTTCGTTTCGCCATTATGTTATCAATCTCTCCGTTCATTCAATCGATTTCTATCTCTATTGTACACTATTTCCTAAGCTAAAATAAAAAGGGAGGCATACGTGTTTTTTCGTATGCCTCGTCTTGGTTTGAGTAAATTTAGCTGATGCTGCTTGGAGCGGAGGATTTAACAACAAATTCTCCTTTGTCTACATCTAGCGTCACTTTCTGACCTTTTTGAACAACCCCTTTTAGCAGCTCTTCAGATAAACGGTCTTCAATATGTTTTTGAATTGCTCTACGAAGTGGACGAGCACCGTATTCTGGATCAAAACCTTCCTCTGCAATCTTATCAATTGCCTCTTTTGTTAATTCAAGATCAATTTCTTGCTCTTTTAAGCGTCTTGTTAACTGATCCGCCATTAATTTAACGATTTCAGCTAAGTGAGGTTTCTCTAATGAATGGAAGACGATAATTTCATCGATACGGTTTAGGAACTCGGGACGGAACGCGCGCTTCATTTCCGCCATTACTTTTCCTTTCATATCTTTGTAGTCTTGCCCTTCCGCTTCTACTGTGAACCCTAAGTGCTTGCTTCGTTTTAATGTATCAGCACCTACGTTTGATGTCATAATTAAAATCGTATTACGGAAATCAACTGTACGGCCTTTTGAATCTGTTAAGCGTCCATCTTCTAACACTTGTAATAAAATGTTAAATACATCCGGATGCGCTTTTTCAATTTCGTCTAAAAGAACAACTGAGTAAGGTTTTCTTCTTACTTTTTCCGTTAACTGGCCGCCTTCTTCGTATCCAACATATCCCGGAGGTGAACCTACTAAGCGTGAAGTAGAATGTTTCTCCATGTACTCAGACATATCGATACGAATCATTGCATCTTCATCGCCGAAGATTGACTCCGCTAATGCACGTGCAAGCTCTGTTTTACCAACCCCTGTTGGTCCTAAGAAAATGAATGAACCAATTGGACGTTTTGGATCTTTCAAGCCTGCTCTAGCACGGCGCACAGCTTTTGCAACTGCTTTTACCGCTTCTTCTTGCCCAATTACACGAGAGTGAAGAATCTCTTCCATGTTTAGCAGTCTTTCTGTCTCTTCCTGTGCCAGTTTAGAGACCGGTACACCCGTCCAGCTAGATACCACCATCGCAATATCTTCTACGGTTACAGCTGAGTTTTCTTTACCTTGCTGCTCTTTCCAAATTTTCTTTGTGTCTTCTAATTCTTCGCGTAGGCGTTGCTCTGTATCGCGTAAAGATGCTGCTTTTTCAAATTCTTGACTTTGAACAGACGCATCTTTTTCATTGCGTACTGATTCTAATTTTTGCTCTAATTCCTTTAAATTTGGCGGCGTTGTAAATGAACGTAAACGCACTTTTGAACCAGCTTCATCAATTAAATCGATTGCTTTATCCGGTAAGAAACGATCGGAAATGTAGCGATCTGATAGTTTCACCGCTTGCTCGATTGCCTCATCAGAAATAGATACACGGTGATGCGCTTCATAACGGTCACGAAGCCCTTTTAAGATTTGAATAGACTCTTCCAACGTTGGTTCATCCACTTGAATTGGCTGGAAGCGACGCTCTAACGCTGCATCTTTTTCAATGTACTTTCTGTATTCATCTAAAGTCGTAGCACCGATACACTGAAGTTCTCCACGAGCAAGAGACGGTTTTAAAATATTAGAAGCATCGATAGCACCTTCTGCACCACCAGCGCCAATTAATGTGTGTAACTCATCGATAAAGAGAATGATATTACCTGCTTGACGAATTTCATCCATTACTTTCTTCAGGCGATCTTCAAATTCTCCGCGGTATTTTGTACCAGCAACGACCGTTCCCATATCCAAAGTCATAACGCGTTTATCGCGTAAAATTTCTGGAACCTCATTGTTGACGATTTGCTGAGCCAAACCTTCAGCGATTGCCGTTTTACCGACACCTGGCTCCCCAATTAATACAGGATTGTTTTTTGTACGTCGGCTTAACACTTCAATAACACGCTGAATTTCTTTCCCACGTCCGATAACAGGGTCTAAGCTTCCTTCGCGGGCTACAACTGTTAAATCGCGTGCTAAGCTGTCTAGCGTAGGTGTATTAGCGTTTGAAGAGCCTCCGCCTTGATGACTTGAAGCAGCTTCATTGCTACCTAATAAATGAAGCACTTGCTGACGAGCTTTATTTAGGCTGACACCTAAATTATTTAAAACGCGTGCTGCAACGCCTTCACCTTCACGAATTAAGCCTAGTAAGATATGTTCTGTTCCTACATAAGAATGACCAAGCTTTCGGGCTTCATCCATTGAAAGTTCAATGACTTTTTTCGCTCGAGGTGTATAATGAATGGTCTGCGTTAATTCTTGGCCTCTGCCGATTAATGCTTCCACTTCTTTTTGAATTTTTTCAGTGCTTAGGCCTAGAGCAGAAAGAGCTTTTGCTGCAATTCCTTCACCTTCACGAACGATACCTAATAAAATATGCTCCGTTCCAATGTTGTTGTGACCTAGGCGTAGTGCTTCTTCCTGTGCTAAAGCTAATACTTTTTGTGCGCGCTCTGTAAATCTACCAAACATCATATAATCGTCACCCTCCACGTTTAATTTGTGTTTTTATTTATAGTGAGACGTTCTCGAATTAAGGTGGCTCTTTTAATGTCACGTTCTTGAGGCTTTAGGGGACCTCCCGAATACTTTTGTAAAAAGCCTGGCTGCGTCATAATGATAAGTTCATTCAATATATTTTGACTCAGTCCTTTTATATACCCTAAATCGATTCCTAATCGAACATCTGATAAACATTGTGAAGCTTCTTTTGACTCAATAATACGGCTATTGGCCAATACTCCATATGAACGATACACTCGATCTTCTAACTCTACATGAGATGTTTTAAACAGCGCGTCTCTTGCAGAGTGCTCTTGTGTAATCAACTGCTGTACGACACTATTTAAATCTGCCACAATATCTTCTTCAGATTTCCCTAAGGTTATCTGATTAGAAATTTGAAAGATATTCCCTAAAGCTTCGCTACCTTCTCCATAAATTCCTCTCACCACTAAGCCAAGCTGGTTAATAGCGGGAATAATACGATGAATTTGACGGGTCATCACTAAAGCCGGCAGATGCATCATCACAGATGCACGTAGCCCAGTACCCACATTTGTGGGACAGCTGGTTAAATACCCTCTATTTTCATCAAACGCATAATCTACGTATTTCTCAATCCAATTATCTACTTTATTCGCTGTGCTTAAAGCTTCAGATAATTGAAGGCCTGGAAATAAACATTGTATGCGTAAATGATCTTCTTCATTAACCATAATACTCAAATCTTCTTTTTCTGATAAAAAACAAGCTCCGTTGTTATCTCCTTCAGCCAAGTTAGGACTGATAAGATGCTTTTCAACCAACACTTGCTTTTGAAGAGGCTGTAATTCGTTCATCTTTAGTAAATGCAAATTCCACTGATTGGTGTTTTCACTTTTTTGAAAAACTTGCTCGAATACTCGAACCACTTCAACTGCGTGTTCTTTAGAAAAGAGAGTTGGAAAAAGATAATGAGTTAAATTTCGAGCCAGCCTGATTCGACTGCTTAGAACAATATCTGAATTCGAAGCTTCTTGACGCATCCAAGAGCTAACAGGCTGGGAAAAGAACAAATCCTGGGACATGAATTACGATTCCTCCTCTCTCGATTCGTTCATCTTCTTTTCTAGTAACCGAATGTGATCTCGGAGTTCAGCTGCTTTCTCAAACTCCTCTTTTTCGATATACTCTTTTAAGTTCAATCTTAATGCCTGTAATTCCTTTTTTAAATGAAGATTACTTGCAATTCTTGCTGGTATTTTTCCATGATGCAGATAATTACCTCCATGCAACCTCTTCAGGAAAGGAATAAGAGGTCGCTCAAATGTTTTGTAGCAATCTGCACATCCAAACCTGCCGATTTTAGCAAATTTTTGATATGTCATGCCACAAGTAGGACAAGAAAGAACTTCCTGATTTTGTTGCTTATAATTTTCAGTTACTGCTGGATCTAGGTTAAGTAGGCCAGCTAGTAAGTTATTGATTGAAAAACCTTGCTGATTTGAAAAAGAAAATGCATCTCCATTTTCTGAAGCGCATTGTTCACATACATGCATCTCCGTCTTTTCACCATTAATGATTTTTGTGAAGTGAAGAGTTGCAGGTCTCGTTTCACATTGCTGACAAATCATCCTGTCATCACTCCCTGTTCTAAATAAAATAGATCATGAGCTTATCGGTAGCGTAATGAATTAAGCATTGCTTTTAAAAGATTAGCCCTTAGCTCATCACGATAAGGAAGTTCAATATTAATAACTGAACGATTGATAACACTCAACATAATTTTTGCTTCTCGTTCTGTGATGACTTTTTCTTCAACTAACCTAATAATGACGTTTTCAGCACTTACTTGTGAAATTTCATTTTGAATCATCTCAATTACTTGCTGAAACAAATCCGCTGCATCATGCATTTTTACTTTTGCAATACGAATAAAGCCGCCGCCGCCTCGCTTACTTTCTACAAGATAACCTCTCTCAACTGTAAAACGGGTATTGATAACGTAATTAATTTGCGACGGAACGCATTGAAATTTATCAGCAATCTCACTGCGCCTTATTTCAACAATTTCTCTTTCACTTAATTCAAGTACTTGTTTTAAATACTGTTCGATAATGTCAGAGATATTTGGCACGCTGCCCCCTCCTTCTGACTTTGACTATATTTGACCTTAATTTAAATATAAAAGGAAACGAAAAAATTTTCAACTATGTACTATTAAAGTTTATTCTTTACTTTTATCGTTGCCACTAAAATTTATTTCAAAACCTGCAAATCGTGAATTTTATTGTTCTTACTATACTTTTTCATAAAACAAATAAATTGTAAACAAAAAAGGACTAGCTAWWWTAGCTARTCCTTTTTCAGGTGCCTGGCAACGTCCTACTCTCACAGGGACAAAGTCCCAACTACCATTGGCGCTAAAGAGCTTAACTTCCGTGTTCGGTATGGGAACGGGTGTGACCTCTTCGCTATCGCCACCAGACAAGAGATTGCTCTCTCAAAACTAGATAACAGTTCGCTGAGTAAAGCTTACGCTTTTAAAGTTTGGTTAAGTCCTCGATCGATTAGTATCAGTCAGCTACACATGTCGCCACGCTTCCACCTCTGACCTATCAACCTGATCATCTTTCAGGGATCTTACTAGCTTGCGC
>NZ_JBFULJ010000009.1:0-39643 GCF_056400385.1 Priestia sp. P5_B4 | reverse complement strand
CACTATACGCGCCTTCTTGTCCATTCATTACTACTCCGAAGCCACGAAAAAGAGCAGGCGTTTAATTGCCTGCTCCTCTGTATTTTTTGACACCTGTATTCCATAAGAAAATAGAGATTACAAAAAAGACGATTCCCATAACTGGGGTTAAAAATGCATATCCATACCATTCTGATCTTCCTAAGAAATAAGCAGCTGGATATACGCCTACAAATGCAAAAGGAAGAATCCACGTTAAAACATACCGGATGACATTATTATAAATATCTACAGGATACCTTCCGTAGTTTCCAATATTATAAATAGTAGGCATAATAGAGGTTCTGGCATCCGACCAGAAGCCTATGCTTGCTAAGGCGATGAAAATTCCTGCGTATACAAGCGCTCCTCCTAAAATAAATAATAGAAAAATAAAAACATCATACCACTGGAAATGAAGATGTAAAGAAGACGCAGCGTAAGCCATTACTGCAATCCCTGTGATACCACCAAACAATGATTCTAGTTCCAGCCGCTCCAAAATGACTTGAAACAAACTGTGAATCGGCCTCGTTAAAATTCGGTCCATTTCCCCTTTAACAATGTACCGCTCGTTGAAATCCCAAATGTTAAAGAAAGACGAAAAAATAGCAAAAGGGACCAAAAAGAAACCATAAATAAAGATAATTTCCTCTCGTGACCATCCGTGCAGCGACTGAGTATGTCCAAATACGACTAAAATAAAAATCAAATTAACTGTTTGAAACAATAAGTCTGAAATGATTTCAACTACCATGTCGGTGCGGTACTGAAGCCTTGTTTTCATATATTGACTAATGTACTGAAAGAAAATCGAAAAATAAAACATTTTCATAGACTACCCTCCTTGAATAACCATTTTTTTCTTCGCTATGTTCCACAAACATGCAATAGGGATAAATAGAAGTCCTGACCAAACTGCTTGTGTGATAAGAGCATTTATTACTTCCTGCCCTTTAAATCCATTTGTGAAAATCATGCTCGGAATATAACTAATGGCTTGAAAAGGGAAATAGCTCATAATATGTTGCGCCCAGAAAGGATAGAAGCTGATGGGCAGAAGAAGTCCTGAAAACAAATCAATAACAACGCGCTTCGCTCGAATGAGTCCATCATTGTTAAAGAGAAAGAAAGTCGTAATACCCGTTAATAAATTAATTTGTGTATTAATAATGAAACTAAAAATTAAAGACAGTCCAAAATAAAGCCATGTTGCTGCATTTGCTGAGAACTGTACTGGAAATAAAAACGCGACAATAATCATGCCGGGCACTGAGAAAAACAGCAGCCGAAAAATCCCTTCTCCCAGTCCTTGCATTGTTTTCATACCAAGGTAGCTATAAGGCTTAATTAACTCTACTGCCACTTTGCCATCTTTAATTTCCATTGCCATTTCACGGTCAATATTATTAAAATAAAAGGCTCTTGCCATCCATGAAACGGCTACATACGTTGTCATTTGGGTAATGGATAACCCTTGAATATTCTCTTTTCCTCCATAAATAGCGGACCATAAAAAGTAGTAAGCACCAATATTAATCGCATAAATCAATATTCCGCTGTAATAATTCGTCCGATACGCCAGCATCATTAAAAAGCGAATGCGTATCATCTCTATATATTTATCCATTCACAACACCTTCTTCATAAATGTTGCGGATAATTTCTTCCGTTGAAATTTCTTCAATGTTAATATCACTGATTTCATGCTTTGCCACCACTTTAGCAATCAGCTGCGACATCAAGTCCCCTTTATTTTGAAGCTGTGCTGTCCACAAATATTTTTGATCACCTTCAATCCAGTTAACAGGCATCCCTTGCGTCAATAGCTTCAACTGCTCGTTATTTGGCGCGGTTCCAAATTCAAACGTAACTTGTTTAAGGTCTCCCCAATTCGAACGCAGCTTTTGCAGCGATCCGTCATAAATAATACTGCCTTCATCCAGCATTACAACGCGTTCACATAAAGCTTCAATATCTGCTAAATCATGTGTCGTAAGCAAAATCGTCGTATTATATTTCTCATTAATTTCTTTTAAAAATTGGCGGATTTTTAATTTAACTAGTACATCTAAACCGATCGTTGGTTCATCTAAAAATAGAAGCGGCGGATTATGAATAAGAGCAGCAGCCAGCTCACAGCGCATTCTTTGACCTAGAGAAAGCTTTCGCACCGGCTTATCTAGCAGCGGTCCAATATCTAACGTTTGAATAACGTGCTCCATATGAGCGTTATAATCTTCATCTGACACTTTGTATACTTTTTTTAACAGGCGAAAAGATTCTTGTACGGCAATATCCCACCATAGCTGAGAGCGTTGACCAAAAACAACACCAATCGTTTGGGCAAACTTTTCTCTTTCCTTATGAGGATTCATTCCATTTACGGTAATGTCGCCTGAAGTAGGAGTTAAGATTCCTGTCAGCATTTTGATTGTGGTCGATTTCCCCGCTCCGTTTTCTCCTATATACCCTACCATTTCTCCTTGTTTTACGGTAAACGATATATCGTTCACAGCTTTCATGACTCTATAATTACGGGTAAATAGATCCCGGAATGCCCCTTTAAGCCCAGAGCGGCTAGAATAGGCTTTAAATTCTTTCCGAAGTTGATTCACCTCAATAGCATTTTTCATTGTATTCCCTCCGTTACGTCGACGTATTAGTGGTTTCTTTTATTGTTTCCGGCGCCCTTGCTAGCAACTCCTCCAAGAGACGAGGAACTATTTTCTAGCAGTTAGCTCACAAATTTCTATCATACACGTTCTCGAATGTTTTTCAAGAAACAAATAAGTTTGATAGAATAAAGAAGTTGAACTTTTCATTAGGAGGCATACTATGCAATTTACAAAATCAGAACAATTACACGCTGAAGCGCTCGAGCATATTGTAGGCGGCGTTAACAGCCCTTCACGTTCATATAAAGCCGTAGGAGGCGGAGCGCCTATTGCAATGGAGAAGGCAAACGGAGCTTATTTCTGGGATGTTGATGGAAATAAATATATTGACTATTTAGCAGCTTACGGTCCTATTATTACGGGACACGCTCATCCTCATATCACGAAAGCTATTACAAAAGCAGCTGAAACGGGTGTTCTTTACGGTACGCCAACTGCTCATGAAGTCACATTTGCTAAAATGCTCAAAGAAGCGATGCCCGCATTAGATAAAGTGCGCTTCGTCAACTCTGGAACAGAAGCCGTTATGACAACGATCCGTGTAGCACGCGCTTATACTGGACGCGATAAAATTATTAAATTTGCAGGTTGCTACCACGGCCATTCTGACCTTGTATTAGTAGCAGCTGGATCTGGTCCTTCTACACTCGGCACTCCTGACTCTGCTGGTGTACCAAAAAGTATCGCTAACGAAGTCATCACAGTTCCTTTTAACGACATTGAGCCTTACAAGGAAGCATTAGAAAAATGGGGCGATCAGATTGCAGCTGTTTTAGTAGAACCAATCGTTGGAAACTTCGGAATTGTTGAGCCGGAACCTGGCTTTTTAGAACAAGTTAATGAATTAACTCACGAAGCTGGAGCACTTGTTATTTACGATGAAGTTATTACAGCGTTTCGCTTTATGTACGGTGGAGCTCAAGATTTACTTGGTGTAAAACCTGATCTCACTGCATTTGGAAAAATCATCGGCGGCGGCCTTCCAATCGGAGCTTACGGCGGTAAAAAAGAAATCATGGAAAAAGTGGCGCCGCTTGGACCCGCTTATCAAGCAGGTACAATGGCAGGAAACCCAGCTTCTATTCTTTCTGGGATTGCTTGCCTAGAAGTACTAAAGCAAGAAGGTGTTTATGAACAGTTGGATAAGCTAGGGGCGATGCTCGAAGAAGGTATTTTAAAACATGCTCGTACATATAACATGCCGATCACTATCAATCGATTGAAAGGCGCTCTTACTCTCTACTTTACAACAGAAACGGTCAAAAACTATGAACAAGCAGAAAATACAGACGGCGAACTATTTGCACGCTTCTTTAAACTAATGCTCCACCAAGGTGTCAACTTAGCTCCTTCGAAATATGAAGCATGGTTCCTTACTACAGCTCATACAGAACAAGATATTACCGACACATTAGAAGCAGTCGAAAAAGCATTTAAACAATTAAGTGAAGAACGTTAATTCTTATTCTAAAGAGGCTGAGATAAAAGGATTTTAGACGAAGTGAAAAACGAACCATTGATCAAGATGTTTGATTAGTGGTTCGTTTTTTTTGTTAGGGTAAACGTAGGTTTCATGTGTATAGATCTTTCTAGCAGTTGATTGAAGGGCAAGTCGAAGACTGCTGCGGAAATCAACTGCTGTGTCACAAGCGGTTCAGCTCATGTATCCCATTTGTTCGTCTTTAGATTGGATTTATTTCGTTATGTCTCGACCTCTTTTTCGTTTTACCTTCGGGTTTTCTTATAGAACATTCCCACCTTTCATAACCATTTCTTACGCGTCATCTCCTTTTTGTCAGCCTGTCGAAAAATCCCGAGAAATACCCTTATTTTTCTGCTTGTTTTCTCTTGATATCCATTCTTAAACCTTGTATAGTATGTTATTGTTTATATTATTTCCAACAGGTTATGTAATAAAGAAGGATTGATTTTTGCAATTTATCATTTGTTTTGGGGAACATTCTTCATAACGAAAAAACTTTTTTACAGAAAGGAACTACGAACGCACATGAAACTTGGTGCCCGCATCTTAAAAACGGGAATTGCCATTACACTTTCATTGTTATTAGGTGAATTTCTAAGTTTACCATCTCCAATATTTGCGGCAATTGCGGCAGTTTTTGCAATTCAACCGTCTATTTACAGATCTTATTTAACAATATTGGAGCAAATACAGGCGAATGTGATTGGAGCTGCTTCTGCAGTTTGTTTTGGACTTATTTTTGGTACCCATCCCATCATTATTGGTTTTACCGCTGTTGTTGTCATTGCAGTCAACTTAAAATTACGTATTAATAATACAATTGGGCTTGCGCTTGTGACAGTAATTGCAATCATGGAAAATCCAGGAGATAATTTCGTTGAATATGCACTTATACGCTTTGGTACAGTGTTACTTGGGGTATTCTCAGCATTTATTGTCAATCTTATTTTTATTCCGCCAAAGTATGAAACAAGATTGTATTATAAAATTGTAAGCACAACGGAAGAAATTATTAAATGGATTCGCATGAATCTTTATCACGCATCTGAGCACACATTGTTAAAAGAAGACATTGAAAAAATGAAAGACAATGTGGCTAAAATGAATCAAATCTTTGATTTTTACAAAGAAGAACGCACTTATTCAACCAAAAAACGTTTTGTTAAGTCACGCAAGCTCGTTTTATTTCGTCAAATGATTACCGTAACAACACGAGCTCTTACAACCTTGAAACTACTTCACCGAGTGGAAAATGATCTTCAAGTCATGCCGCAGCAATTTCAAGATTTAATCAAATCTGAAGTTGAGTGCCTGTTAATGTATCATGAGCAAGTATTATTAAAATTCATTGGGAAATTACGCGTACAGCCAACCACTACTGTACCAAACGAAGCCTGCGTTGGAAAACGAGCTTTAATCGATAAATTTATGCAGTACAAAATATACGATAATGATGAAGAGAATAAGGTTATTTATCATATCTTCCCTTTAATTTCTGTCATCATTGAGTATAGTGAAGAGTTAGAGCATCTTGATAAGCTGATTGATACGTTCCAAAACTATCACAAGGATGCTAACTCATTTGATATTAATCATCAGCGACAAGAAGATTAAAAACACCACCTATTGTTAGACAATAGGTGGTGTTTTTAAATTGTATCAAGCTGCTGAACGTTAAAGAGCTGATAGTAATGACCTTTTTTCTTAATTAACTCCTCATGAGAACCTCGTTCGACTACCCTTCCATTTTCTAAAAGTACAATTTCATCAACATGAGTAATTGTAGATAAACGATGGGCTACAATGAAAGTCGTACGGTCTTTTGCTAGTTCAGCTAATGCTTCTTGAATATAGTGCTCACTTTCCAAATCTAGAGCTGAAGTGGCTTCATCAAAAATAAGAATAGCTGGATTTTTTAAAAATACGCGCGAAATGGAAATACGCTGCTTCTGTCCCCCTGATAGCTTCATTCCCCGCTCTCCCACTTTTGTATCATATCCTTCGGGCAAATTCATAATAAAATCGTGGGCATTTGCGGCTTTTGCCGCAGCAATTACTTCTTCATCTGTCGCTCCTGGCTTTCCAAGCAGTATATTGTTTTTAACCGTGTCACTAAACAACACCGTATCTTGCAGGACGATTCCAATCTTATCTCGCAGGCTGCGTACTTTATAGGTTTTGATATCAATGTTATCAATGAGAATTTTACCCTCTGTCACATCATAAAAGCGCGGAATTAAGCTGATAAGCGTGGATTTCCCTCCTCCGCTCATTCCAACAAACGCAACGGATTTTCCTTTTTCTACATCTAAATTAATATCATGAATCACAGGTTTTTCTTCTTCTTCATAAGCAAATGAAACGTGCTCAAACTGCACCTTTCCATGAAGCTCAGTACATTCTTTTGCATCTTTCTTGTCTGTAATATCGTATTCTTCATCAATGAACTCAAACACCCGGTCCATAGATGCAACAGACTGCGTGAGCGTAGTCGATGAATTGACCAAGCGGCGAAGCGGATTATACAAGCGGTCAATATAGGCCACAAATGCTACCATCGTTCCTACGCTAAGACTTTCTGTGATGACTTGATATCCAGCAAATGTAATCACGATTAAAGGTGCCAAATCGGTAATGGTATTCACTACTGCAAATGTTTTTGCATTCCAATTCGTATGATTGATTGCTTTTTGTAGAAAATTTGAATTTTGCTTATCAAATTGCTTCTGTTCATGAGGCTCAATAGCAAAGCTGCGAATAACAGAGATCCCTTGAACCCTTTCATGTAAATGCCCCTGCACTTCCGCTAAAGCCTGCGAACGGACTCTTGTTAAATGGCGAAGACGACTGTAGAAATATTTTACAGAGAACGCATAAACCGGCAGCAAAATAATCGACACCAGTGTTAAAGGTACATTCATCGTAAACATAATCACAATGGCTATTACAATCGTCATCATATCAAGCCATACGTTCATTAAACCTGTGATAACAAAGTTTTTTGTTTGCTCTACATCATTAATGACTCGTGAAATCACTTCACCCGCTCGCGTATTTGCATAATAACGTAAGCTAAGCTTTTGAATATGGCTAAACAGCTGATCCCGTATATCATATAGTACTTTGCTCGATACCCACTGAGCATAATACTGCCTGTAATATTCAATGGGAGGTCTTAACACTAAAAATACAACAAACGAAATCCCCATAATCGTCACCATTTTATGAACTTTTTCAGAGGAGGACATGCCATGTCCATTTACGATATCGTCCAAAACATATTTCAAAAGCAGCGGAATCAATAAAGGAATAGCAAATTTAATAATACCAATTAATACAGTGCCGACAATTTGCCATTTGTATGGCTGTACAAACTTCATGTAGCGTCTTATACTTCCCATAAAATCTCCCCTTTCTATCTATGAGGGCAAGCTTTCTTAGTATATGTACACGCGTCGATTTTTTAGTGCTTTTATCTCTTCTAAAAGATGGTGAGCATAACGCCAAAAAGAACATTATATCAAACAGTCAGCTTTAGACGGCCTAACATAATGTTCTCTAGATCATTCATCAAGAATGCCGATATGTTAAAAAACGCTCATACCAAATGTCAATGAAATCTGGAGCAAACGGGCCTTTTCGCTGTCGAATCCAACCTTTTAACTCCTCGACGTGATTATGTAAAATACGGTCAATCACTTCTGGATAATTCATTTCTTTTCGATGCTTCTCATATTCATCTTCATCAAGAAGGGTGTATGTCATATCTGGATAGACTTTGATATCTAAATCATAATCAATATATTTGAGCGCTTCATTGTCATCATAAATGAACGGCGAACTGATATTGCAGTAATAATAGATTCCATCTTCACGGATCATCCCAATGACGTTAAACCACTGCTGAGCATGAAAATAACAAATTGCAGGCTCTCTTGTGACCCATGTTCGTCCATCTGATTCTGTAACGACTGTACGATCATTTCCTCCAATCACTAAGTTATTGGTTGCTTTTAATACGGTTGTCCGATCCCATACGCGATGAATATGTCCATTATGCTTGTAGCTGTGTATTTGAATTGTTTCTCCTTCCACCGGAATTCCCATCTCCAATACCTACTTTCATTTTAGCACTTAAAAAAATTCATATAACGTCTCCATTTGTCTTATGTTTATTATAACGGTTTCTCTCTCATTTTAACACAAATGTGCTAACCTTCTTGAGTTCAAAAAAGTCACTCCCCCTACTTTTCCTTTGCTTGGCAGCCTTAAAAAAGAGAGGAAGTGACACATCAATGTTCATTAAGCAAGTGTAGAGCAAGCCCCTTCACTTTTATATGTACGAATAATATCTTCGGTTTGTGCTTCAAACGTCAATTGAATCTCTTTTAATTTTAGTTTCATTTCACTAATTTCATCTTGCACAGAATGAAGTTTTGCTTCTTCATGAAGTTTTATTAGTTCACCTTCGATTTCCTGACAGCGCTCAATCTCAGACTGCAAAAACAGAAGTTGATCCATGGTCTCCAATTGTTGAGTCACTAGCTGATCAAATTTTTTCATACGATAGCTCCTCCCTATTTGCTTTAACCATACACGCGGCACTTCTGTTAACATTCTGTTTAGGTGAGACAGATTCCTTTGACGAGTTGTGTAAAGTTTCAAGAAGTTTTGTCATACTTTGTTGCTTTTCATATAAGAAAAAGCGAACTTAACATCGCCGTATGAAAGACGTTAAGTTCGCTTTTGGTATTAACCTTGGTATTTACCAGAGTTTTGGTTTTTCTTTGCTTCAGCTTGTGCGTTTTGTTGTCTCACTTCTTGAGCACTTGTTTCGCTAGCAAATTCAGTACCGAAGTTGTTTTTAGATGCTTGAGCATTTTGGCTTTTGTTTGCCGCTGCTTGAGCATTTTGTTGTTTCACTTCTTGTACATTTGTTTCGCTACCAAATTCAGTACCGAAGTTGTTTTTAGATGCTTGAGCATTTTGTTGTTTCACGTGTTGTGTGCTTGTACCAGATGCTGTTTTGTTTGTTTGTTTTGCCATTGTAATCACCTCCACGAAAATTAATATGCCCGGGAGGTAAATAGGGTATGCAAACTTTTTTCAGTATTTTAAGGCGCGAGCACAAAACACATTTACCTTACATTAAAAGTGAACGCCCTCCGTCAATAATAAGCGTTTGACCGCAAATCATATTTGCTTGATCGGACACTAAGAACATAACTGCATCTACCATGTCTTTTGGCTCCACCATACGACCAGCTGGAGTATGCTTGCGTGCATCATCTAGAAGCTCATCGCGATTTGGGAAATGTTTTAATGCCTCTGTATCCACAGCCCCTCCAGATACAGCATTTACCACAATATTCTTTGGAGCCAGCTCCACTGCTAAATAGCGGGTCAACGCTTCTACAGCAGCTTTTGACACGCCTACTGTTGTATAATTTTCTAAGTAGCGAATAGACCCAAGCGAACTGATGGTAACAATCTTTCCTCCGCCTACTTTTTCCATACGTTTAGCCGCTTCTTGTGCACAGAATAAATATCCTTTGCTGTTAATATCCATTGTCCAGTTCCAGTGAGTTTCTTCCAATTCCATAATAGGACGTAGAACTCCTGACGCTGCATTACTTACAAATACGTCTAAGCGACCGAATACTTCATCAATTTGCTCAAACATTTCTTTAATTTTTTCTACTTTTCCTACGTTTGCTTTAACAACTAATGCTTCTCTGCCTAGTGCTTTGATTTCTTCTGCTACTTCCTGCGCTGCACTTTTGCTTCGTGCATAGTTTAATACAATGTCGTATCCTTCTTTAGCCAGACGTAAGGCAATTTCTTTACCAATACCTCTGCTGCTTCCCGTAACTAGTGCTACCTTTTGTGACATGATGTCATCTCCCTTATGTATCGTATTATCTTTACATTGTACTGATTTTATCGCATAAGAAACAAGTAATATAGGGAAAATAGATAAAACTTGATGAAATGAACGAGGTGAATAGAATGTATGTAGGTAGAGACATGACGGCTCTTTCAATGATTTCTAAAAGCGAGTGGAAAGACAGCGAGCTTGCGTTTTTTCATCACTCTTTACAGCAAATGACGCCGTATTTAAATGCTGAAGGACAAAGTATTCATCAGCAAATTATTAAAGAAATTGAAGCACGGGGCGGGCTACAGCGCCACGAAGCAGATTACACACACGGCACGCATGTATCATATGATTAAATAAAAAGAAGCGCGGAGTTTATCCACGCTTCTTTTATTTAACAAGTAAATATTCTTTTAAGATTTTTTGATGGGAAACAGGAAATGCATATTGTTCTAAATCTTTTTCAGAAACCACTTTCAAATTTTTCAATGCACTGATATCACTTGCAAGCTCTGCTTCATATACTGTGATGTTCCAGACGATATGAGAAAACAAGTGCTGAATTGTGGTAAACGGCGCATGAATTTTAATATCGGCTCCGTACTCATTTTGAATAAATGCCTGAAGCTGCTGATGATCTGGCGCTATACTAAGATCGACTTCTATATTTGGAAATTCCCATAGGTTAGCTAAAAGTCCTTTGCTTGGACGTTTATGAATCAGATAATTTCCGTCCTCGTCTCTAATCACCGCTGCAGCAAGCTGAAGAGCACGCGGCGCTTTTTTCTTTGATTTGACAGGAAGCTCATTCTGCACTCCTTCTGCAAACGCGCGGCAGTGTTCGCGAACTGGACATAACAAACAGGAAGGAGAAGTTGGCGTACAGACAATGGCACCAAGTTCCATCATGCCTTGATTGAAATAGGAAGGATTATCTTTTGAAATAATTTCATGCACAATATCTTCAAACAGCTTTCTTGTTTTCGGTTTTGCAATATCATCCCAAACGGATAAAATGCGCGATAGCACACGCATGACATTTCCATCTACAGCAGGCTGCGGCACTCCGTATGCAATACTTAAAATGGCTCCTGTTGTATAAGGGCCTACTCCTTTTAGTTTAGAGATTTCTGCTGGCGTATTTGGAACTTCTCCCCCGTATTGTTCGTGAACTTCTCGAACGGCGGTTTGTAAATTACGGGCACGGGAATAATAGCCTAATCCTTCCCACGCTTTTAACACATCATCTTCATTCGCATAAGCTAAATCTTTAATAGTGGGAAATTTGCTAATAAAATTATTAAAATACGGAATGACCGTATCTACTCTCGTTTGTTGAAGCATAATTTCAGATACCCACACTTTATAAGGGTCCTGATCTTGACGCCAAGGTAGAATGCGCTGTTCCTGCTCAAACCAAGAGATTAAGTCATCTTGAAATGCTCGAATATCGAAATTTTGTACAATATCTTTACTTTGTTTCACGTCATAGCCTCCGAGGTATTAACTATACATATACAATGTGTTGCTTTTTGAATCTTAGTAACTTTATGATAACCTTATAACAACTACAAATATGAATAGTAAAATGAATTGTTCAAATAATGAATAAAAACAGCTAATTTGCTGTGTTAGTAATAAAGCGAGATTTTTCGCCCTAAATCCAGCTTCCATGCTGAATTAGGATAATCTAAGATTGTCATTTTACAAAGGAGGAGTTCGCTCTGGATACTGGTACACACATTGCAATGGGAATCGCTTTAGGCGGCCTTGCAACATTAGACCCCACTGTATCTGCGAATACAGCCACAATGGATGCTGTAATGATTGGCGTAATGGCCGGGTCATTAGCACCTGATTTAGACACTGTTTTAAAGTTGCGAAACAATGCACAGTATATCCGCAATCACCGTGGAATTACACATTCTATTCCGGCTGTTATTTTATGGCCTTTGCTTATCGTGCTCATTCTTTCGCTTCTGCTGCCAGGAGCTAACTTGCTGCATCTCTGGATGTGGACCTTTGCAGGCGTCATTATTCACGTTTTTGTTGATATCTTTAACGCTTATGGCACGCAAGCTTTACGGCCTTTCACAAATAAATGGATTGCGCTTGGCGTAATCAACACGTTTGATTACGTGATTTTCTCAGCTCACGTACTTGCGATTTTAATCTGGTTTATTGGAGCAGAACCAGGACCAACATTTATTACGCTGTATGTGTTATTGGCATTTTACTATGGATTGCGCTTTTATATGCGCCACCAAATTGCCAAGAAGCTTCGAAAACAGTTTCCTGATGTTATCAAGCTCAATATCTCTCCTACGCTGCGTTTCACTCACTGGCACTTAGCTGTGACGACCGAAAAGTATTTTCATGTAGGAAGAGCAATCGGAGAAGAAATTTTTATTTATGATACGTTTGATAAAGTTCCAATTCCCGAATCAGCCGTAATTGAAGTAGCGAAAAAAGATGAAAATTTATCTGCTTTTCTTTCATTTTCACCTATTTATAGATGGGAACTGGATGAATATAACGACCACATTGAAGTGCGCTTTATTGATTTACGCTACCGCAGCAAGGACTACTATCCATTTGTAGCCGTAGTTCAGCTTGATTACGATTTAAATATCATTTGTTCGTACACAGGTTGGATTTTCAGTGAGAAAAAATTGCGTAAAAAGCTTGATTATCTCCCACACTAATCATAACAAGAACAAATATGAAACCCAAAAACGAACCGTCTGCTCAAGACGGTTCGTTTTTATTTAATGTTTTAAATAGTCATCGTTATTTAATAAATGCTGATATTTAGGGTTTTTAACCGCGATTTCATGAAGTTTGTCTCCGTAGCTGTTGATATACATCGTAACAACCTTTTCCGTCGCTTCTTTACCTTTATAATCATATCCGGCTTTTGCGTAAGATGACTCAAAATCTTCCCAGAAAAGCTCGACCCACGTGCGTGCTTGAGCATATGAGAGCGAACTGTTTTTATTTAAGAGCTGATTCGTTAATCTTTCAAATATATCGTTCATAAGAACACCTCGATTACCAAAATTCTTTATGAGTATGTTTGCACTTTTAACTTACACTATAAATGCGGAGTTATTCACTCCCTCATGTACTATATCATAACCGCAACGCTTTCTGTTGTAAAAGGAGAGGTATCGATGCGCAATAAAGCAAAAGATTTTACAAACCAACATCATACTAAGCTTGAAGGCGAACCTCGAGCAAAAGCTGAGTACGCTTCAAAACGTGCAAATGGAACTATTAACACGCATCCTCAAGAACGTATGCATGCTTCTAATGAGCGCGAAGAATAACCGCTTGCTTTACGTTTAAAAATAGAGTGAATATAGAAATCAAACAAGCAGCACACTTCGTGCTGCTTGTTCATCCCTTTATTTTTTCAACATAGAAATAGGCAGTGCCTCTTCGTTTTGCGGTGAGCCAAGCCTAAATCCCCACGCAAAAACTCCGTTCATATAATCAATTTTAAAATATGAACCCGGATCTCCTTGAATTTCATATACTTCCCCTGCTTTAAACGTTTCGGGATCCAATAAATATGACCTAGCCATTGTTACTTTTCTTTCTAATACTGCATACTCATTGACCATGCCAAGCTGTTCAGCTTTTCGTGCTTTTTCTTGAAGAGACCCAATTTCTTGTTGAAGTTCATACGTCGTCATATCGCTGTAACGTTTTTCAGACATGCTGTTTTCCCCCTTGTTTGCTTTCATTTTATTATAACAAAAGGTATAACTAAAGGGAGACTATGAAAAGGGAGTTTTGGGAATGAAAACAGTGCTAATCACGGGCGGTGCGACGGGTCTTGGAAAAGAACTCGCTAAATTTTACGCAAAAGACTACAACGTCATTCTGGCTGGACGCAATCACCATAAATTAAAAGAGGCGCAGCATGAGCTAGGAGACAACGTATATACGATGTCTGTAGATATTACAAAATATGAAGAAGTAGGAAAATCTGTAGAAAAACTGCTGATGAACCATTCAGTAGATATCCTTATCAACAATGCAGGCATTGGACATTTTGGTTCTTTGACCGATTATACAAAACAAGCCATTGATGAAGTCATCGATACAAATGTAAAAGGAACTATTTTTTTAACACAAGCGCTTATGCCTCATCTCTTGACGAGACCTGAACCTAAAGTTATGAATATCATTTCAACTGCAGGACTTCGCGGGAAAGCTAATGAAAGCGTCTATGTAGCAAGTAAGTTTGGCGTAAGGGGATTTACAGAAAGTTTAAAAGTGGAGTATCAAGATACCAACCTTCATGTGATTGCAGCTTACATGGGAGGCATGAATACTCCTTTTTGGGATCATAACAATCACATTAAAGATAAAAGCCGATTGCGCTCGGCTTCCGAAATTGCTGAGATTATTTATAAACAGCAGAATGACTTGGAAGATATTTTGTTTTAAAAAAATTGAAACATAACTGCATCAATCTAATCTAAAGATAAACACATTGTATAAATGATCTTATAGGAATTGCTTATGACACGGCGGTTGATTTCCGTGCAGGACTTCGCTTTCCGCAGGAGTCTTCGTCTTGCCCTCCAATCATCAACCGCTAGAAGCAGCTAAATACATGAAGTTTACGTTTACCATCACAATAAAAAATCCGAACGAGTTGGATTCTCMATCAAGAATCTCGATTCATCGTTCGGATTTCTCTTCAACTAACATACTTTTGTCCCGCCTTTATTCCTCTTCAATGGAATCTAGAAATGATTGAATTTGGTCAATAGAGAATCCTTTTCTATAAAGAGCCTGCTTCATTTTTTGCTGATATTCCCAGCCTTCATACTTTGAAAAACGACGATGAGCTTTCATTCCTTGGTATTGCAGAGCCTCCCATGCCTCACCGCTTTCTTTTTCTGTATTGGTGCGCTGAAATGCTTCTTGAATAATAGAAAATGAATAGCCCTTCACTGCCAATGCTTGTTCCATTTTTTGTTTCATCATTACTTGAGATAATTTTTTATATTTCCCTTTTAACTTTTCAATTAATTTCACAGCAGTTTGAATTTGCTGTTCTTCGGGGTATTCACATAAACTAAGGGTAATAATGGAATCAGAAATTCCCTTTTCTTTTAATTCTCTTTGAATCACATTTGGTCCTTTTGATGTCGTGTTCATTTGAGTTAACACGAATGCTTTTGCAAACTCTTCATCATTTAAATAACGGTGGCTGACTAATTTCTGAATAACTTGTTGAATAATAGTAGAGTTAATTTCTTTTTTCTTTAAATAATCATGTACCTCTTTTTCAGAGCGCATTCGATAAGATAAGTAAGTGATTGCTAAATTATAAGCTTTTTTCTCATCATCTGCGTACTGAATTTCCGTTAATTCAAATTCATCAAGCTCACGACCTTTTTTCAAGTCATATTTGATGAGGACATTTTCGTCAACACCAAAGCCAAACTCTTCACCTTTACCATAATCTAAATACACATTATAACGTTCACCGCTATTCTTTTGCGTTGTGATCTTTGTGACAACAGGCATACACCTTCACCTCATATTTCTTATTAAATTAATGGCTGAAGAACCGCCAAACGTATCATACACATTTTTATTTATCTCAACAAAGGAGGAAGTTCGTATGAAAATTGTTATTGCTGGAGGAACTGGATTCGTAGGTAAAGCTTTAACAAAACATTTTTTAACACAAAAACATTATGTATATATTTTAACACGCAATGCAGATAAAGCTGCAAGAGATCCGAAACTTAAATATGTAGAGTGGATGCAAGAAAACAGCCAACCTGAAGAGCATGTAGAAGACGCAGACGTTTTTATCAATTTAGCTGGCGTTTCACTTAACAGCGGCCGCTGGACGGACGAGCGCAAAAAAGCCATTGTGGAAAGTCGCCTTTCTTCTACTCAAGAAATCCTTCGTATTATGGCTGCCTTACCCGAAAAACCGTCCCTGTATGTAAATGCAAGTGCGGTTGGTTATTACGGGACATCGACTACAGAAACGTTCACAGAAGCTTCTCCATCCATCGGCACAGACTTTTTAGCTGAAACGGTAAAAAAGTGGGAAAATGAAGCGCTAAAAGCGACGGAACTCAATATTCGTACTGTTTTAACAAGGTTCGGCGTTATATTAGGCAAAGATGGCGGGGCACTCCCTTCTACCGCCCTTCCTTATAAATTATTTGCAGGAGGGACAGTTGGTTCGGGAGAGCAGTGGATGTCTTGGGTGCATCTTCAAGACGTCGTCAAAATTATTGATTATTGTATTCATACCGAACAAATAGAAGGACCTGTTAATGTAACTGCCCCAAATCCTGTTCAAATGAAAGAGTTTGGAAAGACGATTGGAAAAGTGTTAAATCGTCCTCACTGGATGCCCGTACCTAGCTTTGGCCTTCAGCTGCTGATGGGAGAAATGAGTATGATTATTTTGAAAGGACAGCGTGTTTTACCTGAAAAATTGATTCAACAGAATTACATTTTTACATATACTGTATTAGAAGATGCATTGCGAGATTTACTCTAGTTATTTTCTGATATTTACCTAAAACAGGTGACTAAGCTGCCGATAGATAGGAGCATCCTTTATGAAAACCATTCTCTTGAAAAATGCAACGCTCTATCCTATTACGTCAAAACCTATTTATAATAATGATGTGCTCATTCAAGACGGAAAAATTGTTTTGATTGGATCAAACTTGCAGCCTCCTCTTCAAGTAGAAGTCATTGACTGCAAACAGCGCTATTTATTCCCTGGATTTATTGATGTTCATACACATCTAGGACTATATGATGAAGGAACCGGCTGGGCCGGAAATGATGCTAACGAAACAATCGAGCCTATGACTCCCCATATCCGAGCTTTTGACAGCGTACATCCTTTAGATCCTGGGTTTAAAGATGCCATTGAAGCGGGTATTACGTCTGTACACATTATGCCTGGAAGTGCAAATGTGATCGGAGGCACAACATCCGTTATTAAAACAGCCGGAACAAGTATTTCTCAAATGTTGATTCAAGAGACAGCTGGACTTAAGATTGCGCTAGGAGAAAATCCAAAACGAATCCACAGCCATGGCAATAAAGAATCCATTACACGAATGGGTATTATGGGGATGCTGAGAGAAGCCTTTTATCATGCAAAAAGCAGTGACAATAAAGATGATTTGCGAATTAAACCACTCATCCAAGCGCTGAATAGAAAGATTCCCGTTCGAATTCATGCTCACCGAGCCGATGATATTCTATCAGCTCTGCGCTTAGCAGATGAATTTAATTTAGACGTTCGTATTGAACACTGTACAGAAGGTCACTTAATTGCTAAAGAGCTAGGTGGAAGAAACTTAAAAGTAAGCGTGGGACCAACTTTAACACGGCGCTCAAAGGTTGAACTGAAGAATAAAACGTGGAAAACCTATCAAGCTCTCTGCAATGAAGGAGTAGAAGTTTCCATTACAACAGACCACCCTTATACGCCCATTCAGTACTTAAATATTTGTGCATCCATTGCCGTACGTGAAGGGCTCGAAGAACAAAAAGCATTAGAAGGCATCACGATTGCTGCTGCTCGAAATCTTCGTATTGATCAGCGAATCGGCAGTATCGAAGCAGGAAAAGACGCTGATTTGGTGCTATGGAGCCATCATCCTTTTCACTACTTAGCAAAGCCTATTTTCACCATGATAAATGGTAAAATATTATTTAAAAAAAATTAACATTTTACCTATTTTCTTTTTTAATTTTTTTTAGTATGATACGTTTAGAAGCATGTGAATTTCACAAAAGCATAAACATCACACGTTGACTTTTTATGTTTGTTGACTTGTAATGGGAAGGCAAATGGTGCGCCACCAGGTAACTGGTTCTAGTGGGTTCGATTCCCACCCCGAAATTTTTTTAATTATTAAAAAATTTCGAGGGTGGGGACTTGATTGGAGTCTGTATATACCCTCGATCAGGAGGGAAAAGTTATGTTAAAAAAACGTGACCTAAATGACTGTCAATCTCTATACGAACTCATGGTACATCCTGATGTCTTCCCTTTTGTTCGTCATAAAGCCCATTCCTATGAAGAATTTTTATTTGTGACTAAACAAACGATGGAAGCAGAAGATCATGGAGAAATTATTTCTCGCACGATTTTAGACGAATGGGGTAACCCTATCGGCACCATTAATTTATTTGATGTACAGGACCAAGCTGGCTTTTTAGGCACTTGGCTTGGCAAACCGTTTCATGGAAAAGGATATAATCAAATTGCAAAAGAAGCGTTCTTTAATGAACTGTTCTTTGAGTTAAATATAGAACGAATTTTTATGCGAATTCGCAAAATTAATATTAGGTCTATTAAGGCTGCAGAAAAACTGCCTTATGCAGTACTTGCGAATGAAACACACAAAGCTTTATACGATGAAATTAATCAACATGAAGACGTATATGATTTATACGAAATTCCAAAAGACTTGTATACATTATACTACTTGCGTCACGAACAAGACGTTCAAGAAGATCACCAGCTTAAAGAAGCGTAAGAGTCTCTCCGTGTAACGGAGAGCTTTTTTTATGATTAAAAACGAGAGATTCTGGAAAAAATAAGTAGCATGATCGAAAAACGTTAATTGGAGGTTTTTTTATGTCTGAAAAAAAACGAAAAGAAAACGCAAAAAATACGTTAAGTAGCGCTCAAGAAATCTATTACGGCCGCGAGTTTAAAAAAGCAGACCGTGCAGGCGGCTACACGAAAAAATAAGTGAGGCAAAACATCTCTATCCAACGCTTGATCATCTCAACGTCCTTTCTGTACAGTTTGTATCGGAAGGACGTTTTTATATTATGTAGACATAATAATACGAAGATTTTATAGATGTTATTGAAGTTTTTTTACAACTCTACTATATCCACAAAGTTTACCCACAATTATGTGGATAATGTGTATAACTTTACTGAACATGCATATTACCGCTTTCATAACTTGAAATAACAGTGGGTAATTTTTATGTAAATTTTCTGAAAAAATGTGAATAGTGTGGATAAAGTTGTGAATATCCTATATAATTCAGCAGTTAACTTCTTGTTAACCTGTGGATATCTTCTTTAGTACTTCATTGATTTTAGTACCATCAAGGCTTTCGATATATTATAAGTATAATAATAAAAAGTAGGGGAAACTTCCCCTACTTTTTTATGATTGGAAACAATATATCCACACTTGTTCCTTTATCTAACTGACTAGAAAACGTCATCTGAGCGTGATGAGCTTTAATAATCCGATAGCTGACCATCAATCCTAAACCTGTACCTTTTTCTTTTGTACTATAAAAAGGCTCACCTATCTTTGCTAACCGTTCAGGAGGAATACCTTGTCCTTCATCAGCAAGCTGCAGCCAAAGGTGGTTTTCTTTTACTTTAATCGTAATATGAATAGCTCCTCCTTCAGGCATTGCTTCGATAGAATTTTTAATAATATTAATGAATACTTGTTTTAACTGATTTTTATCTCCATACACCTTTGGTAACTGGTCGTCTCTTTCAAATATGAAAGCTACTTCCTTTTCTACTGCTTCAGGTTCAAGAAGTGAGCACACTTCTTGAACAAGCGCTTGCATATTCAAAGATTCAACCTTCATTACCTGAGGTTTTCCTAACATCAAAAATTCTTCTACGATTCCATTCATTCGTTCTAATTCAGTTTCCATGATATCTATATACAAAGCATCTTTAGGATGTTGTTCTTTTAATAAGTGAACAAAACCTTTTAAAGAAGTTAAAGGATTTTTGATTTCATGAGCCACTCCAGCTGCAAGTTCTCCTACCACKGCTAGCTTCTCAGAAGTTCTAAGCTTCTCTTCTGCCTTTTTACGCTCCGTAATATCCGTCGATACACACAGCATTTGAATCACTTCCTGTTTTTCATTCATGATAGGAAGTTTTGCTGTTTCGACCCAGCGCCGGTTTCCTTTCGAATCTTTAAACTGTTCTTCTAATACCATTCCTTTTTGGGTACAGTTTGAAAACGCCCCTTTATATAAAAGATCTGATTGAAGGTTGAACTGATATTTATCAATTGATTGTCCAATTAAGTCATCAGATTTTTCACCTAAGAGCATTGCAAAAGATTCATTAACGAGAATGAATTCCCTTTTTTGATTGATAGCATAAATATAGCTTGGATTAATGTCAATAACTTGTCTTAAAAACGTTTTTTGTTCCTGCAGCTGATTTTCTTTTTGCTGTAAATTCGCTTTAGAATGGCGTATATAGCTAATCATTTCATTAAACTGTTTAGATAAAATACCGATTTCGCCCCGCTCAATTTCTCGTTCCGGAATTTTTTGATTAAAATTCCCGCGCGCTACTTGGCCCGCCAATTCATATAGTTTATGAATTGGATTCACAATTTGCCTTGCATATAACGCAGTAAAAAAAGAAAGCAGTAAAATCGTAACCCCTGAAACGATCCAAAGCGTTTTTTCAAACATTTCATAAGGCCTGTAAATTTCTTCAACGGGTAATTCAGCGACAATTCCCCAATCCAAAACAGGAATATATTCGAAAGACGCAAAGAAATACTTACCTTCGGTGTTCACAACGCGCTGATATCCTGATTTATGATTCATCGTTTTCTGAACGATTTCGTTTTTCTTAGCATTTTCACCGATTCTCTGTTTCTCTGGGTGGGAAATAATTCTACCATTGCGGTCTACAATAAATGTATAGCCGTTCTCTCCTATATCAAACGTTTGAAAGATAGATTGAAAACTTTTATTTTCTTCAATTCGCAGCGCTAAATTTACAACCTTTTTTACATTGTGCTGCCCATCCAAAATAGGAATCGCCATCACCACAATGTAGTGCTTTGTATCTGCTGAAACGACATCGCTTAAATATATTTTTTTGGTTCGCAGCGCTTCTTGAAAATATTTTCTTTTACTTAAGTTCACATGTTTCATATTCTTTAAATCATTCGGGTAATAATGCTCAACATACCCTTTTACATTAAAAATGGTTCCGCTATCGATATACGGTGAAATATTAACTATTTTTTGCAATTCTTTGTCTATTTCTTGTTCATCATCCGATAAAAAAATAGGATCTTGCTGTACCTCGTCGCCTAGGCTCCAAATATCTTTAATGACGACGTTAATTTGCTCTTTCATTCTCTTGACGGTTTTATCAGTTACCTGCCGATATTGATCTTGAGAAATATTAGGCAGCATCACTCTTGAAACAATAAACATTAGCGTCAGTACGGTACAAATAAGAAGCACATTAATCGTGAAGATTTTCCAAAACGTATGAGATTTAAACCATTTCATGTTTGTTCACCTTAATCTAATGAAGTCTACCTCCATTGTACTGCAAAATGAAAACTTTTCCATATAAATGACGGAATTCCATCTTTAGACACAGAAGAAAAGCAATTTGTTCTACATTCCTATCAGAAAACTACGAGCTTTCTCACTGTGTTTTCTGTTAGAACAAATTTTTAGTTTTCTTCTATAAACTTTGCTTCCTGCATTTTATTCATGCAGGAGAAATCAATTATTTATTCTCCACTAAAAAGACCTCATCACGGAGTGATGAGGTCAGAAATTTACTATATTCTTTTATAAAAAATCATGTTTGTTCCCTGCTGATTTTCTAGCCTTTAAAGATTTATTTTCTTTTTCCTTCTAGTCCAGTAAAAAATAAATAAGAGAATAAACCAAACGGGCGTCAACAATAAGGCTGGGCGCGTCGCGTCAGAAAACAGCATAATAACAAGAATCACCGCAAACAAAGCTAACACAACATAGTTTATGAATGGTGTTAACGGTGCTTTGAATACTGATGCTGCATGCAGCTGCGGACGCGTCTTTTTATACCTTAGATGGCAAATGAGAATGATACTCCACACCCAAATAAAACAAATAGCGCTAATGGTCGTGACGATGCCGAAAGCTTGGTCTGGTATAAGCTTGCTTAAAAGAGCTCCCGCTGAGATGACCAGCGTAGATACGAACAATCCGTTGCTTGGTACGTGGTTTTTGTTCAGTTTTGCAAACTTAGATGGCCCTTGGTCATTTTTACTTAAATTATATAAGATACGGCTTGTTGAAAACATTCCGCTATTACAGGCAGAAGCGGCTGAAGTTAGTACAACAAAATTAATAATTCCAGCAGCAAGCGGAATTCCGACTAAACTAAAGGTTTTAACAAATGGGCTTTCTGCTGCATTTAATTCCATCCACGGGTTAATAAACAACAGAACGATAAGCGCTCCAACATAGAAAAATAAGATTCGCAGCGGAATTTTATTAATGGCCGATGGAATATTTTTTTGGGGGTTTGATGTTTCTGCTGCCGATACCCCTACCAATTCAACCCCGACGTATGCAAATATAACCATTTGGAATGAAAGTAAGAAACCTGAAACCCCATTTGGAAACAGCCCTCCATGATTCCAAAGGTTTTGAACAGTAACAGATCCCGCATCTGTTTTAAATCCCATTACCAGCAAAATAACGCCAATAATAATTAATGCAAGAATCGTAATAACCTTTATTAAAGCAAACCAAAACTCTAATTCTCCAAATAATTTTACGGTTAATAAGTTAAGACCTAATAAAATGATTACACAAATAAGTGCCGGAATCCACTGAGGAATATTGAACCAATATTTCACATATACGCCAACTGCAATCACATCAGCCATAGCTGTCATAATCCAGCAAAACCAGTAGGTCCATCCCGTTACAAATGACGCCCATGGTCCAAGATACTCTTCAGCAATATCAGTTAACGATTGATAACCTGCTTTAGACAGCAGTAGTTCTCCTAGCGCTCTCATCACAAAAAAAAGCGCAATACCAACAATTAAATAAGCAAAGATGATAGAGGGACCTGCAAGCTGTATTGCTTTACCAGAACCTAAAAACAAGCCCGTACCAATGGTTCCCCCAATCGCAATTAGCTGAACATGACGATTGGATAAATCCCTCTTTAATTCTCGTTGTTCCAACTCTAACTCCTCCTAACAATAAAACCTTTGATGCGATCGTGCGGACTACAAATAAAGTCCAATAAAAAAAGAGATTGGATGCGCTCCAATCTCATGGTCATAAGAATAACAAATATTAAGGTACATGCTACCAATTAGTAACATGCCAAATAAATATCCGGTACTCTTCTGTCCTTTTGCCTGAGATTGTGAACCCTTCGGCGTCGCGAAACTATCGCGATCTCTCCAGAAGCTGCTCCTGCTATAGTGTGATCCATAGCAATCATAGCTTTCTACGTATTAAATTTTTCAATCAATAGAATGACTGTCGAATAGTTGTTTATTCTAATACCAGTTGGATACTTTGTCAACAGGAAAGATTACTTTCATTTATTTACCTTCTTCGAAAAAAGGTAATCGAACATTTTCAATCGTCAACTTAGTATCCTTTTCCTCACGCTACCTGAGTCCTTGCGCGAACCTGAACACATTAAACGGATCGTACTTTTTGTTCACTCTTTCTAATCTCTCTGCGTTGTCTCCAAAATACTCATGCTCGTAGTTTCTAAGGTTACTGATAGGGAAATTCACATAGGAGCCTATCGTAATACTTTTAATATATTCAAATCGCTTGCGAAGCCAATCTCTGTTTGCTCTTGCAAATACATCTTCTGTCCATACAGACTGAAACCCCATAATATATCTGGCGTTTCTGTAGAAAAAAGCCGTTTCTCTTTTACCAACACTGCGGATTTCTCCTCCTAGTGCATAAAAAGAAATCGCGGCATAAACGGACCCTTCTGCCGGACGCTGTATGAGATCTGTAAGATTTTCAAGCTCACCACGTGAATAGCTTCTGTGCACAAATCTTCCCGTTGACTTAAATTTTTCAGACGGAGGATAGGTTGCCTCTATTTTTTTTACCGCTTCAAGAAAAGATAATGATTCCAGCTCTACTCGAAACCCTTCTACTTCTGCAAAAGGCTGCAAAATCTTCCGAGCTCTTTCTGGGGAGCCGTAAAAGAATCCGTTTGCAAATATGCCTAACCCTTCTCCTTCTGCATTATAAAAGCTTGCAACTAGCGTCATACGTTTGTCCAGTTCGGGCAGCCAGTTTTGCCATATATTCATCACTTGTGTCTGCTTTTCTTTTGTAGTACCTACATAAAAGAATCGAACGAGCGTCACAGAGTTGTTCGTTGGCTTTGGAAGCTGAAACGTCATGCTTACTACAACGCCAAAGTTACCGCCACCGGCACCGCGGCATGCCCAAAAAAGATCAGCTTTACACGATTCGTTTGCTTTGATGAGCCTTCCTTCATAATTGACTAATTCTAGCTCTATCAAGCTGTCGCATCCTAACCCGTAAAGTCTGCTCGAAAGTCCCCAGCCTCCTCCGAGCGTAAAGCCCGACACGCCAACAGTCGGACACGTTCCTCCTGGAAACACATATCCGTTCGAACCGATGAAATCATACACTTCCGTATTTTTCGCTCCTGCTTCCATCTTTAAAATGTTCCGTTTTTTATCTAATTTCAACCTATTTAATCGACTAATATCAATGACTAATACACARTCACCTGTAGAATATCCTTCATAATGATGACCGCCAGATCGAATACGAATCTCAACACGATGCTTGCGCGCCCAGCGGATCGCATTCACAACATCCTGCTTTTTTTCACAGTACACAATCACAAGCGGAAATTTATCAATAGCGCGATTCCATTCCTGACGAGCCTCCTCATAAATGGGATCTTTTGGCGTTACCGCTTCTCCCGTAAGCCCTTTTAAAAACATTGAGTCCATCTGACCTCTGCTCCTTTATACATACTTTTTAGTAGTTTTATTAATATAGTATTATCGATGTGGTTAAAGGTTTGGGTTTTGGGATAGAGTTTGCGTTTATTATTTGTATAAAAGACGTCATTATAGTTTTTCTTAAAGGCATTAACCCTCTTATGTAATCTCTCTTTAGCGATGTAACACTTTCCAAGACTAGACTTTATGAGAATTCCATCTCAATATACTAAGATATTTTTTACACTAAAAGAACAGATGTGGAATTTTAACAACTTTCTCCATTAATAAGAGTACAGCTCAAAGAAAAAAGAGCAGAATCAAATCTGCCCTTTACTCTTTTTCTATTCATTTCTTTAACGTCAAACTCACCACATTCTCCACATGCGCCGTATGAGGGAACATATCAACAGGCTGAATGTAATCAACATGATAAGCCTTCGACAGTTGCTGCACATCTTTGGCTAATGTGGATGGATTACAAGAAACGTAAACCACTTTCTTTGGCTTCACTTGTAAAATCGTTTTTAGAAGCTTGTCATCACAGCCTGTTCGCGGCGGATCAACGACGATAACGTCTGGCTTCCAGCCTTCTTTTACCCACTGCGGCATCCATTTCTCAGCCGGACCCGTTACGTACGTAGCATGCTCAAACCCATGATCTTGGGCATTTTTTCTTGCGTCTGCAATCGATTCTTCAATCGTATCCATTCCGCGAATTTCTTTGGCATCTTTAGCAAGCCATAAGCCAATTGTCCCTACTCCGCAGTAAGCATCTACAATTTTTTCAGTGCCTGTTAGCGCAGCTGCTTTTTTTACTTCGTCGTATAGCTTCACGGTTTGAAGAGGATTCAACTGGAAGAATGCACGCGCTGAAAGTTCGAACGAGATATCTCCTAACGTTTCTTGAATCACCGACTTTCCAGCAAGTGTAAACGTTTCGTCTCCAAAAATAAGCGATGTTTTTTGACCGTTTACGTTTTGTACGAGTGATTTCACTTCCGGTAGGCGGCGCTGAATTTCTTTAATCAGCAGCTCTTTTTTCGGAATGTCTTTTTTAGCCGTAATCAAGACAATTTGCACTTCACCCGTTTCAAAGCCTACTCGAGATACGATGGTACGTACAATACCACGGCGTTTGCGTTCATTGTAGATAGGAATTTGAAGATCTTGTAAAATTCGTTTTATTTCTTTTGTCACGTGATTCGTGGCTCCATGCTGAATAGGACAGTTTTCAATGTCAATCAGTCGATGAGAGTTCAGTCCATACAAACCAGCGATGACTTTTTGTTTATCCACACCTACTTGGAATTGTGATTTATTACGATAGCCCCAAGGATTTTCCATGCCAATTGTTTGGCGTGTTTTTTCCTCTACTTTTTTTAATGAACTGTGACGTTCGAACGCTTGCAGAACAATATCACGCTTCGATTCTAGCTGACCTTCATAGGATAAGTGCTGAAGCTGACAGCCTCCGCACTGTTCGTAAATAGGACAGGGCGCATCTACGCGATGAGGAGATTTTTTGCGAATTCGCTTGATTTTCCCTTCCGCAAACTTATGCTGGACATTTGTTGCTTCTACAACCACTTCTTCATTTGGTAATGCTCCCGGCACGAAGACGACTTGGCGCTTAAAATATCCTACGCCTTCTCCATTAATACCGAGTCTTTTTATCGTCAACGGAAACGTTTGTCCTTTTTGAACTTTCATTTCAGTTTTTGGTTTATTCATGAGACCAACTCCGATTAGTTTAAATTCTTTATATAGTTATTAACGGTCTTTATCTGCTTAAAACCTATTAGACCGTATCGCTTTAAAAAAGACATCAACGCATATTATAACACTTCAACAGCAAAAAACCGACAGGAGAAACATTCCCATCGGTTTTTATCTTTATTTCGTTTTAGAAGGACTTTTCTTCATTTGTTTGCGTTCGTTCATTAAATCATCAATACTTTTAAACGTATAGCCCTGCTTTTTTAAATCCACAATCGCTTGATCTAACGCATCTGCGTTATCCTTTGAAACGGTATGCAAAAGCATGATTGCACCTGGATGTATTTGAGCCATCATATTGTCGTATGAGTAGCGCCAGCCTTTTTGTTCATTCACTTTCCAGTCAACGAATGCAAGTGACCAAAATACATTCGTATAGCCCTCTTGCTTTGAAAGAGCTAGCGTTCGTTCACTAAATACCCCTCTAGGTGAGCGAAGGTATTTCATTTCATCACGACCAGTAATATTCTTGTATTCATCTTTTACTTTTTGCAATTCCTCTTTAAAACGTGCGTCATCCACTTGAGTTAAGTCAGGGTGATGCCATGAATGATTCCCGACAATATGCCCTTCTTTTACCATTCGCTTAATAAGCTTAGGCTCTTCTTTTAAATAGTGTCCTGTTACAAAGAATGTGGCAGGAACCTTTCTTTTTTTGAGCACGTCTAATACCTGCGGTGTATAACCATTTTCATAACCATTATCAAACGTTAAGTAAATATTTTTTTTATTTGTATCTCCGAGGTAAAAAGCATCATACTTAGCAAGAATTTGTTCATAAGCTGTACCTGCGGATGCGGGCTTGTGATTTTTACTTTTTTGAAATCCCCAGCTGATCGGATTGTTTGGATACATTTGTGCTTCAACAGATGCTATGCCTATTGACATCACGAATAAAAAAACGAGAAAAAAGGTGAACCGGCGCATAAGAAGCTCCTTTCGGAAGTCATTTTACGCTTAGTATCCACTCAATTTTCTCGTTCATGAACGTTACTTTTTACCATACGCTTTTGATGTATGTTTATTTAAATACCGGTTCTTTAAATTGCTCAAGCTTTTCAAATGAAGACTTATCTACATCTGCATGCAAGCTGTTTCCATGTGAATCCATCGTCACTACAGCTGTAAAGCCTTCTACTTTTAAATGCCACATTGCTTCAGGAATACCAAACTGCATCAAATCAACGCCTTCTACGCTCTTGATACAATCAGCATAGTACTGTGCAGCTCCTCCGATCGCATTTAAGTATACACCGCCATGCTCTTGAAGAGCAGCAAGCGTTTTAGGACCCATACCGCCTTTACCGATAACCGCGCGGATACCAAATTTCTTCATAATATCCCCTTGGTAAGGTTCTTCACGGATACTTGTTGTTGGTCCTGCAGCGGTTACGTGCCATTTTTCGTCTTCGTCCTTTAACATAACCGGACCACAGTGATAAATGATTTGTCCATTTAAATCAATTGGTGCATCGTGATCTGTTAAATGTTTATGGATAGCGTCGCGTCCTGTATACATCATACCGTTGATGCGCACCACGTCGCCAACTTTTAATTCACGAATTTGCTCTTCTGTAATAGGTGCTTGTAATACAACTTCTTTTGTTTCATCCGCATTTTGCTTCTCTTCGGCGCCTGCATTTTTATTAAAATCTACTTCTTCGCCTTCTTGATACAGCCACTCTTGAACACTTCCTGTATCGGCGTTGATTTTAATACCTAAGCGGCGGTAAGCCCAGCAATTATACGCAACTGACACATAGAAGCTAGCAGGAATACGATTGATTACGCCGACTTTACAGCCAAGTAATGTCGTTTCTCCGCCAAAACCCATCGTGCCGATTCCTAACTTATTAGCATTTTCCATTACATACTCTTCTAATTCTTTCAGCTGAGCATTTGGATTTTCGTCATCTAAGTTTCGGAACAGCTGCTCTTTTGCTAATTCATAGCCTGTTGTACGGTCGCCACCGATTCCAACACCAATGACGCCGGCACTACAGCCTTGACCTTGTGCTTGATACACAGAGTGCATCACACATTTACGAATGCCGTCTAAATCACGGCCAGCTCYACCTAAACCTTCTACTTCACAAGGCAGGCTGTACTGAATGTTTTTATTTTCACAGCCGCCGCCTTTTAGAATAAGACGCGCATCAATATAGTCATTTTCCCACTGCTCAAACTTAATAACCGGCGTGCCGCCGCCTAAATTATTACCGCTGTTTTCTCCCGTTAACGAATCTACGGAGTTAGGGCGAAGCTTTCCGTGCTTTGTTGCTTCTTCAATTGCCCAATAAATCGCTTCTTTAATTTGAAGCTGATTCACTCCTACAGGGGTTTTAATTTTAAATGTTGGCATACCCGTATCTTGACAAATTGGCGATAAATTATCATCCGCCATCTTAATATTATTGGTAATGGTCGCTAAAGACATTGCTGCACGCGTTCCTGCATTTTCACGCGCTTTTGCCTTTGCGATAGCACGTCGAACGTCTTTTGGCAATTTTGTAGATGTTTCAACAATTAAATCGTACATGCTTTGTTTTAAAGCTTCAATCATCACTTAATTCCTCCCATATCCCGCTAATGTATGTATTTATCTATCTGTCGTACAACTTTCAAAATTTATTATACTCCTTCAAAAATTGTTTCGAAAGACCTTTATAGGAGGATTTCCACTTCAAGCAAAAAAGCGCTAGTTTTTCTAGCGCTTTTTTCTTTGTTCATTCTTTATCTTTTTTAAACTGCTCACATTTTGATTCGAGGTCATCAATCATCGTAATCAAACGGTCAATGTCTTCTAGGTCTGTGTTTTCAGGCTCCATAGAGTCTAATACGTGTACAAACATATTTAAACGATCTTTTAAATAACGTACTTGTGAATCTTTATCTCGAACGGCGTTTCCCATTTTAAACCCTCCTGATATAGCTTTTCATTCGTATTTCCTTATATCCTAACGAATACTTTCATATTTGACAACTAAAAGCAATAAAATCCATAATAGTCACTGGTGTCCGTTTTGAATGAGACGTATAATTTAGTCTAGCAGGACGGACCGTGAGATGTTTTCATCATTATTTCACTTTACGGAAAAATAAAAGGAGTTTTTTTATGGCCACTTTACAACGAATTACCCCGGAGTTCGATCCGTGGGAAGCGTATTTAGATATGAAACAATATGGCAAACCGACGCTTACAAACGTTGAATTTACCACAACGACGCTTTGTAATATGCGATGTGAGCACTGCGCAGTTGGATATACGCTGCAGCCAAAAGACCCAAACGCACTGCCGCTTGATTTAATTTTAAAACGTCTCGATGAAATTCCAACTCTTCGAGCTTTAAGCATTACGGGCGGAGAGCCGATGATGTCTCTATCTTCTGTGAAAAATTATGTGGTGCCTTTATTAAAGTATGCACATGAACGAGGTGTCCGTACACAGATTAATTCAAATTTAACATTGGATCTTGCACGTTACGAACAAATCATTCCTTATTTAGATGTTTTACATATTTCTCACAACTGGGGAACGATGGACGATTTTGTGGAAGCTGGCTTTGCAATGATGGAGCGAAAGCCTACTTATGAGCAGCGCGCCAAATATTTTGACCGTATGATTGAAAACAGCCGCGCGCTTGTAAAAGCGGGTGTAACCGTATCAGCTGAAACGATGTTAAATAAACGTACGCTTCCTCACATGGAAAAGATTCATCGTCAAATTGTTGATGAAATGCTTTGTCAGCGTCACGAAGTACACCCTATGTATCCAAGTGACTTTGCTAGCACTCTAGAAACGTTATCTCTTCCTGAAATGCGTAAAGCTATTCATCACCTTCTTGATATTCGAGATAAAAATGTGTGGATGCTATTCGGCACGCTGCCGTTTTATGCATGCAGTAATAATGAGGAAGACTTATCGCTTTTACAGCGCTTGTATAGCAGTAAAAATGTAACCGTTCGAAACGATCCAGACGGGCGCTCTCGCCTAAATGTAAATATTTTCGACGGAGATATTATCGTAACGGATTTTGGTGATACGCCTCCTCTTGGCAACATTCAAGATACAAAGCTTACAGACGCTTTTGATATGTGGCAGCAAAGCACGATTTCTAAAGAACTTAGCTGTCATTGTTCAGCAGTGTCTTGTTTAGGACCTAATATTTTGGTAAAAAACAGCTATTATCAAGATACTGATTTTAGCAAACTCCAAGCGAGCATTACAAAATAACAAAAAAGAGATTCCATCGTAGGAATCTCTTTTTTGTTATCTCGGCTGGTCATAAGCTCCAAAGCTTAAGGAAACATAATCTTGTACTGGAATCCATGCTCCAATTCCTTGAGACGTTACATTTCTCACCACAATTGAGCGCTTGCTGCCTTTTACTGTAACATACACTTCTCCATATGTTACTTTTCCCTTTTCACTTACAGCAGGCGTATACGCATACAGATAACCTACTTTTTTAGGAGCTACGTTATAGACCTGGTCTTTTTTCGTTCCGGCACCTACAAACGTTTGAAATGATAAAGTGAGCTTTGTTTTTTTAGCTGCTTCAATTAGCATCATTTGTTTCACATGATCAGGCTGAGGCACTTTTGCTGTTAATCCGCCTTTTACATGACTTTGATTTTCCTGGCTGTACATCATTTTGTACTGATTTTTTCCTGCTCTGTTATCATAATGATTTGTATTGATTCGCTGGTGTTGCCAGTTAACGTTTGTTTCTGTTGATTCGTAATTTAATGGCCACTGTCCTAAAAAGACGGTTGCTCTAAAACCAATTGCCCATGGAGTTTTAGAAATGTTTGATTCATTTAATATACGAATTAAATCAGGGTTTTCAATTTTTACATTTGATGTTTCAATGAGCTCTTTTGTAAACTCACTCGGCTGCAAATATGGCGTATCTTGACTAGCATTTGGATACGTATTTTCTTTTGAAATATTTAAAGCTGAAGAAGGCACGTTGATGGTAGGCTGAGCTGTTTTCGCAATGGCGATCTTCGTTGAACATGAAAATGAAATAATGATGGTAAACACAAATAAAAGCAATTTACGTAACATCTAGAAACTCCTTTCAACATCGTTAATGAATGCAACCATAGTTTTTTCAAACATCTCCTGTTTTATCCTGAATACCAAAAGGGAAATTCTTCTATTCACTTACACAAAAAGAATCCGAACGATTAATCGTTCGGATTCTTCCTTCAACTAAAACAGGTTTGTCCCAGCCTCTTCTTTTTTAAATAAGATAAAAACCAATTCCCATAATAATATAAGCACCTAAAAGAGTTGCACCTTCGAACCAGTTTGTATCTCCGTCATTAGAAATAGCAATAGTTAAAAATACGGCCGTTACCATCGCAATCAACTCAGGCCAAGTAAAGACAAGAGACATTTGGTTTTCGAACATCAGCGAAACTAACACTAATATCGGTGCTACAAACATCGCGACTTGTAAAGTCGATCCAACAGCAATTTCAACAGCTACACCCATGCGGTTTTTAACGGCCATAATAATAGCCGAAGCGTGCTCTGCTGCGTTTCCAACAATCGCTACAATGATGACCCCGATGAACAGCTCACTCCACCCAAAACTTTCCGATACAATTTCGATTGTACTAACCAAGCTTTCGGATACGTAAGCTACAGCTAACGTAGACAAAAAGAGAACAGTAATCGCTTTCCACATTGACCATTCTGGCTCCTCATGTTCTTCCACTTCTTCACTTTTATGCTGATACACCCCTCGGTGCGTTACCAGCTTAAAAAATAACGCCGCTAAGTACAAGATAATGAGAATAATGGAGATTCCGACACTCAGGGACATGGTCTTCGCTTCGTCCATTTCACTAGCAAACACTTCAGGAATAACAAACGCAACGATAACGGCAAAGATCAATAATCCAGAATTATGTCTTGCATCATAGACATTAAATTCTTGACGCTTAAATTTTAATCCCCCAATGAAGAATGAAAGACCGCCTACAAGAAGAAGATTTCCTAATACAGAACCGGTTAACGATGCAAGCACCACCGCTGTAAGACCTTCTTTTAGAGCAAAAATAGAAATAATTAATTCTACAGCGTTACCAAACGTAGCGTTTAATAGTCCGCCTATTCGAGGACCAGCTACAACAGCTAAACTCTCTGTTGCTCTCCCCATAAAAGCTGCGAGGGCAATGATTGTTAAACAGTAAATAATAAACATAAGAACATCTGACCAGTCCATCATGTGCCCAATAACAGATAGCGGCACCCCAAGAATAACCGCTATAAGAAAAATCCGATTGATCATCGATATGTACACCTACCTTATTCATTTTTTGACAACAAAATCAATCATATCAAATTAATGGAATTTGTATAGACTCACCGTCAATGTTAGTATTTTTAACCTATTTTTATAAATGATAAACCCTTAATTGATTTTTGATTAAGATAGTTAAAAATCAGCCAAACTACCAAGGGTAAAAAGATATAATAAGGAGTGAAAAAATGAGCAATAATGATGTGAAAAATCAAATTTTATCCGTACTGGATGACTATACAATTGGAACGTTAGCTACCATTCAAGATGGAAAGCCGTATTCACGCTTTATGATGTTTTTTCATGAAGATCTTGTGCTCTACACCGCCACCAATAAAGATACCCATAAAGTCGAAGAACTAGAAAAAAACCCTTACGTTCATATTTTGTTAGGCTATGATGGGCAAGGTTGGAGTGATCCGTATGTAGAGGTAGAAGCCAAAGTAAATGTAGAAACAAACGAAGAGTTAAAAAAGAAATTTTGGAATAAAAAGTTAAAAGAGTGGATTAAAAGTCCAGATGATCCAAATTATTTGCTTCTTCAGCTGACTCCTGAACGCATCCGCTATTTTGATAAAGCCGGCAGCAAACCGAAGGAAATATGAGATTGAGACGTAGCTAAGTCCATTCCATCTAAAGACGAACAAATGGGAGCAAAGAGCTGAACCGCTTGTAACAACACCATAAAAAATCCGAACGAGTTTGATTCATCGTTCGGAACTTCTTCAGCTAAAATACTTTTGTCCCAACCTCATTTAATTTCGAAGGTTTCTGTCACTTCAATACTGTCACTTCAATACTGTCAATAACCGACTGTAGCATTGAACAATTTTTTCGTGCTAGCTCAATTGATTTTTCAATTTTGTCTAATGGAAGCTCTTCTCCTGTAATGATATAGTGCAAATGAATTTTTTCGATTCGCCCCGCTTTTTCATCATTTCGCGTCACGCCAGCTTGGATGCTTAAATCAGAAAAAGCAATTCTTTTTTTCTCTAGAATCTTTCTTAACACGCCTCCGCTGCAAACAGCAATGGACGATACCATTAGCTGATACGGACGAAAGCCATACTCTTCATCTCCGGCGATATGTAGCTCTCCATAAGGAAGATTTGTTGTAAATCCCGCCTCTTTTTTCATGTTAAATTCCATTTCCTTCACTCCTTTACTTCATTATAAACCGCTTTTTATATAACCAACCACTCTCAATACGGATACTTGTTACACCATCACCATAAAAAGATCCGAACGAATTTGATTCTCCATCAAGAATCTCGATTCATCGTTCGGATCTTCCTTCAGCTAAAATATTTTTGTCTCAGTCTTTTTTATGACTCTGTGTTAAATTAATTTTCCGGCGCGAATATCATTTGTCATTCCTTCGTAAGGCGCTTGAGCGATAACTTCCTCATTATTCGCTCCGACATTTTTGATAAATGTAATGTCAGCAAATTCGGGTACAACGTATTTAGGATATGTTTCGTATTTTTCACGGGATTCATGCATTAAATCAAGATGATCATTTTGATAGCACACGGTAATTTCAGGATGTTCATGTACCCATTTTGGGAAGAAAATAATGCCGTGCATCCGTTTTTCATCAGGCATAAAGTTCAAAGATACATCTGTTCCAGTCGGTTCAGTCCACGATACTTTATATACACCTTCTGTTAATTTCACAATATCAACTTTCTGGTCGCGAACCCATCGTCCTGCCACCATTCCGCTATGAATACGGTAATCGATTGTATTTTCGTTTTTGATATAAATTTCATATTCCCATCCGTTTTCGTATGTGTAAATCATATGATTCCCAATAAATTTTCCCATTTTTATATCGCTCCTTTGATTTATAACACTTCGTATATGTCTGACACAACGCGATCTAAGTGTCTCACAGCAGTGCCTAGAAAAACGCAGTTGTGTAAGCGTTTATATTTTGCACTTCCTGTATGACCAATGACACTCGTTGTACCGACATTGATTGTGAATGTCGCTATTTTCTTAAGCACTGTTTGTATTCTAGCGATCGCCTTTTAAGTGTAAATTAAAACATGTAACTATTTACATGTTTTATTCTACTTTCCTTATAAAAAGATGTCAAATTAATAGCACAGCACGTCTACATCCTTGTCAATAAAGCGTTTTCCTTGTACGATTAAACAGTTGGATTGACAAAATATAGATAAAAAGAGGTTGAATGCTGTGAGTGCTACTCATAAACAACGTTTCTGGATTTTAGTTAGCCTTGTCGCCATTTCTGGATTCAGCCAAGGTATGCTGCTGCCTTTAATCGCTATTATTTTTGAGAAAGATGGTCTTTCTTCTACTATAAACGGATTAAACGCAACTGGATTGTATCTAGGTATTTTATTTATTTCTCCTTTCATGGAAGGGCCGCTTCGCAGATACGGATATAAACCAATTATCGCAGCAGGGGGACTTTTAGTTATTGTATCTTTAGCTTTGTTTCCCCTGTGGAAATCTGTTGTTTTTTGGTTTGTGCTCCGTTTATTTATTGGAATAGGAGATCACGCGCTGCACTTTGGTACTCAAACGTGGATTACATCGTCTTCACCTGCTGATAAACGAGGTCGCAACATTTCATTGTACGGGCTTTTTTTCGGTATTGGTTTTGCTGTTGGCCCTTTAATGACGCCGTTAATTGAAATTAACCAAGCGCTTCCTTTTATGATTTCTTCAGCTCTTTGCCTCATAACATGGGTGTTTTTATTTTTGATAAAAAATGAATTTCCCCTACAGGAAGTGGAGGTTAATTCGTTAAAAGAAACGGCTAAGCGATTTTCTAAGGCGGCTAAGTATGCTTGGATTGCTTTTTTGCCGCCTTTTGGATATGGAYTTTTAGAATCATCACTGAACGGAAGCTTTCCTGTATATGGCTTACGAATTGGTTTGCAAGTAGAGTTTATTTCACTGCTGCTGACTTCCTTTGCAGTTGGAGCTATTGTATTTCAGCTTCCTCTCGGAATACTGAGCGATAAATTTGGACGGAAATTGGTATTAGGATGGATTTTATCCATTGGAGCCGTTACGTTTTTTACAGCAAGTCTCTTGGAAGAGACCGCTATTCCATTAGTAGCTTGTTTATTTATAGCTGGCATGGTTGTAGGCTCGACGTTTAGTTTAGGAATCAGCTATATGACGGATTTGATTCCTGCTCGTCTACTGCCTACAGGTAATTTACTATGCGGCATTGCTTTTAGTATCGGAAGCCTTGCCGGCCCTTACATAGGTGGCACGTTTATTCAGTTCTTTCACCATATCAGCTTTTTTAATATTATTAGCGGGATGCTTGGCTTTATTTTTATTATTCTTTTTGTATTCGGACAAAAGATGCCTATGCAACAAAAAACGAGCGAGAACCTATAGGTTCTCGCTCGTTCTTTAAACTTTTAGCGTTCGATGCTGAAGAGCTGATTTTTCAATTTGTATCGTGGTATGCTCAATGCCGCAGTGATCATGTACTAAATCAATGGCTTTTTGCAAAATTTGCTGACAATCTTTTTCATCTTCTACGCGCATATGACAGCTCAATGAGTCCAGTCCTGAAGTAATCGTCCAAATGTGTAAATCATGCACATCTTTGACTCCTTCAATGTTTTCAAGAAGGTTTTTTATTTCACTGTGATCTACCCCTTCAGGAGAGCCTTCCATCAAAATATGAATGCTATGGGCAAGCACGGCCCAAGCACTTTTTAAAATTAATACAGACACAACTACAGAAATAATAGGATCAGCAATATACCATCCAAACAGCATCATAAGAAGTCCAGCTACAATAGCTCCAATAGATCCTAAAGCATCTCCCAGTACGTGTAAGTAAGCGCTGCGTAAATTTACATTTCCTTTTACATCGCCTTGTCTCATAAGTGACCATGCGCTGATTAAATTAGCGAGTAAACCAACAGTAGCAATCAGCATCATGCTGCCGCTTGCTACAGACTGCGGCTCTAATACGCGCTGATAGGCTTCATAGATGATAAATCCTGCTATTACAAACAGTGCCACTCCGTTAAAAAGAGCCGCTAATATTTCAAAACGATAATAACCATACGTTTTTTTAGCCGATGCAGCTCGGTTAGCAAACCATATCGCTACAAGGCTAAGAGCAAGTGAGCTTGTATCAGAAAGCATGTGTCCGCTATCGGATAATAACGCTAAACTATTTGTAAAAAGCCCTCCAACAAACTCAAGAACCATAATACCGGCGGTGATAATGAGTGCAATTAACAGACCTTTTTTGTTGCCTTCACGCTGTGTATCAAAATGGTGATGGTKACCATGATGGTGGTGATGATCATGACTCATGCAAAGCCCCTCCTTTTATTCGTTATGTGAGCATTCTACGTGTTGAATTACTTGATGCAGTATTCCAACAACGTGTTCATCATCGTACGTATAGAAATACGTATTCCCTTCACGACGATATTTTACTAAACGTAAATGACGCAAGTGAGTTAACTGATGTGAAATAGCTGATTGTGAAACACCAAGCACTTCAACCATATGACCGACTGAACACTCTTCTTGAAATAGCAAATAAAGAATTTTCATTCTCGTAGGATCTGAAATAGCTTTTAGTATTCTTGACGCTTCTTCTACTGTTTGAGGCGATAAAAACGAATGTTCATCTTTTTTCATAACATCTCTCCGTTCATTATATGCAAGTATATGAGCATATGTTCATATATAAATTATAAAACACCTTTTTCTATATAGTCAATTATTTACGTCTTTTTAAATTTTTTTGCCTATTTTTAAAAAAAATCCACACAAAATACTTTTTCTGTTATATAATACAATTAAATATAATAAACTGTATTAAAACAGATGGAGAGGAGAATAATAAATGAGCAGACAAGAACGCAAAAACATGATTACATTTATTGAAACGATGAAGGGGATTGACCGTGAAACCTTAATGTACATGACGGATGCCGATATCGAGCACATTTACACTTCCGCTTATAAATATTATGAAGAACATTTAGATATGTAGTACGTTTTTTACAGAATGCAGACGTCCAGCTGCATTCTGTTTTTATTTTTTAGGCGTTAGTCGTTACCTCCTTGCTTGTTCCGTGCTATACTATACTAAATATCCCAATTTAAAAGAGAAGAACTGAAAAAATGTGCTGCTATCGCTGAGATGGCAGCTTTCGTGTTTTTTTAGGGGTAATGATTGTGATTATTCTTCTCAATTATCGTTCAAGGAGGATTTGTATGGAAAATGCGTTACCTAAAAAACAAGAACAAACGCCTCAAACATCTTCTGCTGTCAACGTATTAAAAACACATGGTGAACTCATTGCTGCACTGTTAAGCGGCGTGCTGATTTTAGCCGGCTGGCTGCTGTCAAAACAGCAGGATACTGCTGTATCTATTACGCTCTTTGTATTAGCTTACGTGATAGGCGGATTTGCTAAAGCAAAAGAAGGCATTGAAGAAACGATTGAAAATAAAGAATTGAATGTCGAAATGTTAATGATTATTGCAGCCATTGGAGCGGCTGCAATTGGCTACTGGACAGAAGGTGCTATGCTTATTTTCATTTTTGCATTAAGCGGTGCATTAGAAACGTACACCATGAATAAAAGCAACCGAGAAATTAGCGCCTTGATGAATTTACAGCCGCAAGAAGCAACGCGTCTGATTGGAGATCAAGAAGAAATTGTATCCATTTCGGATTTACAAATCGGTGACTTGCTGTTAGTTAAGCCGGGTGAACGAGTGCCATCCGATGGGATTGTTGTCTCAGGTCAAACAACGATTGATCAGGCTGCTATTACAGGGGAATCTGTTCCTGTACTAAAACAGCTCGATGATGAAGTATTCGCGGGCACGGTGAATGTGAAAGGCGCCATTACCATTAAAATGACAAAGCCAAGTGCTGAGACGCTGTTTCAAAAGATCATTCAACTTGTTCAAACGGCTCAAAGTGAAAAGTCTCCTTCTCAATTGTTTATTGAACGATTTGAAGGCACATACGTAAAAATTGTTCTATCGGTTGTGGCAGTTATGCTATTTCTCCCACACTATGTGCTTGGATGGAGCTGGACCGAGACATTTTACCGTGCAATGATTCTCTTAGTTGTAGCGTCTCCTTGCGCTCTGGTTGCATCTATCACCCCTGCTTCGCTGTCTGCTATTTCAAACGGAGCAAAAAAAGGAATTTTGTTCAAAGGCGGCGTGCATTTGGAAAGGTTAAGCCATTTAAGCGCAATTGCTTTTGATAAAACAGGAACGTTAACAAAAGGAAAGCCAGAAGTAACAAATGTCATTGTCCGTTCTGATATAAACGAACAGGAATTTCTTGTTAAAATCGCATCAATTGAACGTCAGTCCAATCATCCGCTTGCTCAATCTATTGTTGACTTTGTGAAAAATAAGCAGGAATTGACGCTTGTTCAGCCAGATTCGCTTGAAGACGTTCCCGGATATGGTGTCATTGGGTCTCTTCAAGGAGATACGTGGAAAATAGGAAAAGCAGATTTTGTAGGTAAAGAAGATGCAGCTGAATTTGAAAATGGGATTTCATCTACACTTGCCAGTGAAGGAAAAACGATTGTGTACGCAAAAGACCAGCATGGTATTGTGGGATTGCTTGCGCTAAAAGACGTTGTACGAACAGAAGCTGTAGACGCTGTTAAATCTCTTAAAGAGCAGGGC